>DASZYM010000569.1:0-15147 GCA_035545355.1 Dongiaceae bacterium | reverse complement strand
CTCGGTGCGCTCGGCGATCGCCGCCTTGTCGCCGATATCGGCGCGGAAGATGATCTCGACCGCGCCCTTCGGCCCCATGACCGCGATCTCGGCGGTCGGCCAGGCGAAGTTCACGTCGCCGCGGATGTGCTTCGAGCTCATGACGTCATAGGCGCCGCCATAGGCCTTGCGGGTGATGACGGTGACCTTCGGCACCGTCGCCTCGCCATAGGCGAAGAGCAGCTTGGCGCCGTGCTTGATGATCGCGCTGTATTCCTGCGCGGTGCCCGGCAGGAAGCCCGGCACATCGACGAAGGTCACGATCGGGATGTTGAAGCAATCGCAGAAGCGCACGAAACGCGCCGCCTTGCGGCTGGAATCGATGTCGAGGCAGCCGGCCAGCACCATCGGCTGGTTGGCGACGATGCCGACCGTGTCGCCGCCCATCCGGGCGAGGCCGATCAGGATGTTCTTGGCGTAATCCGGCTGGATCTCGAAGAAGTCGCCCTCGTCCACGACCTTCTGGATCAGCTCCTTCATGTCGTAGGGCTTGTTCGGATTGCTCGGCACCAACGTGTCGAGCGACAGCTCGTCGCGGTCGATCGGGTCCGGGGTCTCGCGCGCCGGCGCCGTCTCGCGGTTGGATGCCGGCAGCAGATCGACGAAGCGGCGCACCTGCAGCAGCGCCTCGACGTCGTTCTCGAACGCGAGATCGGCCACGCCGGATTTCTGCGAATGGGTGACGGCACCGCCCAACTGCTCGTGGGTCACGGTCTCATGGGTCACCGTCTTCACCACGTCGGGGCCGGTGACGAACATGTAGGAGCTGTCCTTCACCATGAAGATGAAGTCGGTCATCGCCGGCGAATAGACCGCGCCGCCGGCGCAAGGGCCCATCACCAGCGAGATCTGCGGCACCACGCCCGAAGCCATGATGTTGCGCTGGAACACCTCGGCATAGCCGGCGAGCGAGGCGACGCCTTCCTGGATGCGGGCGCCGCCGGAATCGTTGAGGCCGATGACCGGCGCGCCGACCTTCATCGCCTGGTCCATGACCTTGCAGATCTTCTCGGCATGGGCTTCGGAGAGCGAGCCGCCGAACACGGTGAAATCCTGGCTGAAGACGAAGACCAGCCGGCCGTTGATCGTGCCATAGCCGGTGACCACGCCATCGCCCGGCACCCGCTGCTCGGCCATGCCGAAATCGGTCGAGCGGTGCTCGACGAACATGTCCCATTCCTCGAAGGAATCGGCGTCGAGCAGCAGCTCGATCCGCTCGCGGGCGGTGAGGCGGCCCTTGGCATGCTGGGCGGCGACCCGGCGCTCGCCGCCACCGGCGCGTGCGGCCGCCCGCTTCTCCTCGAGGCGCTTTAGGATTTCCTGCATTCACCCCCCGATTCTGGCCCTGCCGTTATCCCGCAGGTGCGAAATTGTAACCGAAATACCAGAAAGCCCCGGCCGGTGCCAGCCGGGAGGACAGCGCCGTTTCTAGACCAGGTCCACGCGGACCTTACGTCCCACCAACGAGGCGGCGCGCTGCAAGCTCGACAAGGTGATGTCGTCCTTCGGATCCAGCAGCCGATTGACCTGGGTCCGGCTGGTCTTGAGCAATGTCGCCATCCGCCGGCGAGAGATGTTCTTCTTCTTCATCGCCTCGGCGAGTTGCCATGCGACGACCTCCTTGATCGCCTGGGCCTGGGCTTCCTCGAAGAGTCCCTCCTCTTTCAGCAACTCATCCAGGCTCGAGCCGACGCTTGCCTTCTTCTTCATCGCTCCAATTCCTTCTGCCGCTTCCGCGCGAGTTCGAGATCGCCCTCCGGCGTCTTCTGCGATTTCTTGATGAAGCCATGCAGCGCCACGAGCGCCTGGCCATGGAAGCAGAACAGCACCCGGGAGATCCGACCGTTCGGGAGGCTCGTGCGCACTTCCCACAGGCCTTCACCCATGGCGCGGCAGAGCGGCATCCCGATCGGCCAGCGCCACTGCACCCGCATCAGATCGAGGCCGATCGCGCGCTTCGCCGGATCATCAAGACTCTTGAGCCAGTCGCGCACCGGCTCTCCGCCCGCCGGCAGCCGATAGAACAGGAGCTGTATCTTCGGTCGCTTGGCCAAGCCGCGCACTCGTCGTCAGGGCACACTGTACTAAATAAAGTACCGGATCGCAATCGCCTTCAGCCGGCCGCCAGCAGGTCGAGGAATCGCCGCGCCTCGGCGAGATCGGCCGCCTGGCCGGCGCGGCGGGATTGGGCCTCGGGGTCGATGCCCCAGCGCTCGGCCTGATAGAGCTCGTCGAGATGCGCAGCGGACGCCGCCTCCTCCGGGGTCAGTCGGCCTTCGAGCAGCGCCAGGCCGATCACCAGCGAGCCGGCAGCGCCGGTCGCGACGCTCAACGCCGTGAGGCTGAGATCGTCCTGTGCCTCGACCACGCGGGCGAGTGCGGCGAGGCCGGTCTCGGATTGCCGGACCGCGATGACGCCGTTGGCGGTCGCCAATGCCACGTCGAAGCGATCGCGCACCCAGTCGATCAGCGGGTCCCAGGCCGCAGCCTGCCGGCGCACCAGCTCGCCGGGCCCTTCGGCGCGGTAGCAGACGAGATCGGTGCCGGCATAGGCCGCCGTCTCGGCGACGATGCGTGCGCGATCCGGGGCCACGCGGTCGATCGCCGTGCTCGCGAGCTGCATCAGCGGCATCGTGTCGGGGCGGATCTTCGCCGCTTGCGCATTCCACTCGGCGGCGATCGCCTCGGCCAGCGCACGGCTTTGCAGCACCAGGGGATTCTTCGCCGGCGTGCGCACGTTCTTGCCGTCGAGCGCAATGCCCCAGCCGCCGGGCACGGCGATTACGCCGGCCTCCTTGTAGAAGCGCTTAGCGGTGTCAGTGGTCATGTTGCGATCGCGGCCGTCAGTTGCCGAGCATGCCGCCGAGGTCGTTGCCGAGGTTGTTCAGCATCTGTCCGGCATCCTGGCCGGCTTTCTTGGTGGCATCCACGGCGCCTTGGCCGAGCTCCTGCGCACCCTGGCTGACGCCCTGCCCCGCGGTCCCGAGACCGTTAATGATCTTGTCGGTGGCGGAGGATTGCTTGGCCTTGGCGCCGGCCGCCGCGGCATCGACGCATGGATTGGCGCTGGCATTGCTGCCGCCGACGCCGGTCAGCGAGTTCAACACGCCGAAGGTCGCGGTGTTGGCTGCGCGTGCGGCGAAGTTCGCCGTGTCGCCGACCGCGCCTAAGGCGTCCGGCGAGACCGAGGGATGGCTGAGCGTGCCGCCGACATTCAGCGGCACCGCCAGGTTGGCGAGGTTGACCTGCTTGGAGTTGCTGTCGAAGCGCAGATGCAACGTCTCGTCGCGCAGGTTGATATCGCCGCTGCCGACGATGGTGACGCCCGGCGTGTCGAGCACCATGCTTCGCGTATTGGCGATGCCATCGACCGCGACCAGATCGGTCACCGCGCAATCGACATGAGCCGCATCGCCGGTCCCGCCGAAGGTGACGAGCTGGAAGAGGTCGGCGAACATCAATCGGGCGAAATCGTTCTTGATGGCGCCCTCGCCCATCTCCAGATGGATGCCGCCGTTGGATTTGGCCATCAGGTCGCGGAGCGACGTGCCCGGTCCCTCGAGCTGAGCCTCCAGGTTGACACGGCCGGCGGTGACGGCGCCGTCCAGGCCCATCGCCGCCATCAGCGGCACGCCATCGACATTGTTGGCGCGGAAGCGCGCCTGAACGGCCGCCGGATTTTCCATGCTGTTCACGTTGGCGGCGAGGCCGATGCTGCCGTCGCCGAGATTAGCGGTGACGCTGGTGACCTTCAGCAGACCGGATTTCAGGCCGAGCTCGCCCACCACGTTGTCGAAGGTGGTCTTGCCGGCGATCAGCTGCTGGACGTTGATCCGGACATGGCCGTCGATCGCCCGCAGCGCCGAGAAATCCCACGGAGTCGCCGAGAACACACGGCCGTCGCTTGGAGCAGAGGCCTTGGCATCGGCCGCGATGCCGAAATCGGCGAGATCGAGATGGCTGGAGGCGAGAGCCGCATCGATGCTGGGCGGCGCCTGGGTGCGGTCGAGCGTCACCTTGCCGGTCAGATCGCTGCCGCCGAGCTTGGCGGCGATGCCGTCGAAGAGATACTTGCCGCCTTCCTCGGTCAGCTTGGTACGGAGTTGGACCGCGCCGAGCTTCGGCGCGTCGATGCCTGCCAACGCCGCGAGCTGCTCGGTCGAGGAGCCGGCGAGATAGAGTTCGAGATTGATGCCTTCGAGTGCGGCGGGCTGCGCGATCTGGCCCTTGAGGCCGAGATCGTTGCCGGCGATCTGTCCGGTCGCATCGATCGGCAGCGGTCCTTGAACGAAGCTCTGCAGGCTCCCGGTGACGCCTTTGATCGCCAGCGGCATGTCGTCGACCCTGCCGGAGAAATCGACGGCCAGCATGCCCTGGGTATCCGCCGGGGACACGGTCAGCCGATCGACCGCGATGCTGCGCAGCTTGCCGGTCGTGCCGTCCTTGAAGCGGATGTGGGAGTTCTCGATCGTGGCCTCGTCGAGCTGCGGCAAGGGCGCGGTGCCGGAGCCGGCATTGCCGCTGCCCATGATCCAGTTGCCCTGCCCCTTGGCGTCGGTCTCGAGCAGGATATCGGCGCCGATCAGATGCAGGCGCTTGATGCGGATCTGGCTGGAGAGCAGCGGGATGAGATCGACATCGGCTTCGAGCTTGTCGAGCTTGGCCATCTCCGGCTCGGAACCCCAATCGGCGTTGCGGAAGGAGACCTGATCGACCTCCAGCCGCGGGGTCAGGGACAGGGCGACCTTCACGTCGCCCGCCAGGACCAGATCGCGGCCGGTCGCCGCCTTCACCTGCTGGGTGACGAGATCCTTGTAGGCGTTGAAGTCGATCGAATTGACGATGGCGAAGATCGCGGCGGCGGCGCCCACGACGAGAATCACCAGACCGGTCAGAATGCGCCTGATCCGCATAACGGCTCCGTGCCCTTGAAGGGGCCGATTTTACCGGCTGGCGGAGAGCGTTTGCAAACGGTGGATCAGCTCGGAGGGATGTTCCAGGACCGCGACGGCACCGGCAGCCAGCAGTTCCTCCGGCGGATGATAGCCCCAGGCCACGCCGATGGCGGTCGCGCCGGCCGCCCGGGCCATTTCGATGTCGAAGCTGGTATCGCCGATCACCACGGTCGATTCGGGCGCGTTGGCGGTCTCCTCCATGGCGCGAATCACCATCTCCGGGTCGGGCTTCGAGCGGCAGCGATCGGCCGTCTGCAGGGTGTGGAACCGCTCGCGCAAGCCGAGCCCGCGCAGGGTGTGCTCCAGCCCCACCAGGTTCTTGCCGGTGGCGACGCCGAGGAAGATCTCCGGCGCTTCCAGGCTCTCGATCAGGTCGCGCATGCCGTCGAACATCGGCTCGTCGAGGTCTTCGCGCCGGCGAAGATCGTGCACGATCTCGCGATAGGTGTTCGAAACGGCCGAGATGAAGACCGGCTCGCCGCCGCCCAGCATGCGCTCGACCGCGAGCTCAAGCGTCAGCCCGACCTGGCGCCGGATCAGATCGGGCGTCGGATCGGCAAGACCATGACTGCGCCAGGCCTCGGTCATGGCGGCGACGATGTTGTGCTGGCTATCGACCAAGGTGCCGTCGCAATCGAACACGACCAGGCGGTAGCGCCCGAGATCCACCGACCTATCGGTCATCGCTTTTTGCCCACACGTCCCTTTTGGGGCATGTCCGCGAAGGGATCGCGATCCGGCTTGGCGGCGAAGCCGAAGAACTTCCAGGTCGCCTGCATATGCGACGGCAGCGGCGCCTCGGCGGTGATCCAGCCCTTCTTGGGATGCGGAATGCGGATGGCGCGGGCGTGGAGATGGAGCTTGCGCGGCAGGTTCTCGCGGGTGAGCTGCGCTTCCGGCCCGCCATACTTGCCGTCGCCCAGGATCGGCGTACCCAGAATGACACAATGGGCGCGGAGCTGGTGGGTGCGGCCGGTCTCCGGCATCAGCGCCAGCCAGGCGGCGCGATTGCCGGCCCGCTCGACCAGGGCGTAGCGCGTGACGGCGTTGCGTCCCTCTTCCTCGTCGATGCCGACGCGCTCGCCGAAGCCGTGGTCGGCATGCTTGGAGAGCGGCGCATCGATCGTGCCGCGCTCGGGGCTCGGCACGCCGACGACCACGGCCCAGTAGATCTTCTGCGCCGACTTGTCGCGGAAGGCCTCCGCGAGCTCCCGCGCGGCCTTGCCGCTCCGCGCCAGCACCAGAACGCCGCTGGTATCCCTGTCCAGGCGATGCACCAAACGCGGCCGTTCCGCCGCATCGAACCGCAGGCTGTCCAGCATCGCATCGAGATTCTTGTCGAGCCCGGTACCGCCCTGCACCGCGAGCCCGGCCGGCTTGTTGATCACCAGGACGTCCGCGTCCTTGTAGAGCACCGCGTCGCGCAGCATTTTCGCGTCGCTTTCGGAAACGGGCTTGAGCTTCGGTTCGCTCCTGGGGCGCTCGGTATCCTGCGCCGGGGCGATCGGCGGCACGCGCACGGTCTGCCCGGCCTCGACGCGGTCGCTCGCCTTGGCGCGCTTGCCGTCGAGCCTGACCTGGCCGGTGCGCAGCAGCTTCTCCAGGCGGCCGTGATTGACCTCGGGAAAATGCTTCTTGAACCAGCGGTCCAGCCGCTGGTTCGAGTCATCGTCCGAAATGGTGAGTTGCCGGACGCCGGACATCACTTACACCCCTCCCCCGTCTTCGGGGGAGGTTGGGTGGGGGAGCCCCAGACTGGATGCATCAAGTGAAGGCTAGGCGGCCTTGCGGTCGCGCTTCAGCCAGTTGAGGAGCTGCTCGCTGCTCATCAGGTAGACGCCGATCTGCGCCAGCTCGTCGAGGCCGGCATCGGTGGCACCCGAGATGGCGTCGGTGGCGAGGACGATGCGGAAATCTCTATTGGAGGCGGCGTAGACCGTGGAGCGGGGAGAGGTCGGGAAGTCGGTGCCGCAGATGACGATGGTGGTGATGCCGAGGGACTTCAGGTGATCTTCGAGCGGGGTCTGGAAGAAGGCGCTAAGTCGCGACTTGTAGCAGACCCACTCCTTGTGCCCGATCTCCTGCAGCTTGCCGTCGAGCAGGAGCTCGGGCTCCAGGCGCTGGCCGAGGTTGGGCTTCACCTCGTCGATCAGCTCGGCGCCGGAGGTGCCCGGCATCACGATCCGCTGGCCGGCCTCGATCGCCGCGCGATGGCAGAGATCGACATTGGAGCCGTTGCAGCGATAGAGGCGCACGGTGTGTACGATCGGCGCACCCGCTTCGCGGAAGGCATCGATCATGCGGCGCATCGCCGGCACCGTCGAAACGGCACCGCTCACGGAGGCGGGCGCACTGGGCAGGATGAAATCGCGTTGAGCGTCGATGGTGATGAGAGCGATGCGCTCGCGTTCCGGCGCCAGATACTCTTGCATTTACGCCCTGAACCTCTTCACGAGGACCGCAAGCCACGGTCCTGATATTTCAAAGTCGGCGCCACCCTAGCCCCGGCTTCCGGGAGCGGCAAGCCTAACCCCATGCATGGCTCAAGCGCCAAGCTTGCAGGGCTTTTATCCTTGCATCCATCCCGATGATGACAGGGCGGCTGAATCGGCGTTCAGTCCTTGTTCTCGACTTCTCGCTTGGACCCGCTCCCATCTGCGTCGCGTTTCGCGCGGAGCCGATCCCAGTATCCGAGGCGCTTGATGATCTCGCGTTCGAAGCCGCGCTCCTGGGGTTGGTAGAAGCGCCGCCGCGCCATGCTCTCAGGGAAGTAGTTCTGACCTGAAAAGCCCTCGGCGGTGTCATGATCATATTCATAGCCCTTGGAGTATCCGAGCTCCTTCATCAACTTTGTCGGCGCGTTAAGGATATGCTTGGGCGGCATCAACGATCCGGTCTCCTTGGCGGCACGGCTGGCGGCGCCGAACGCCGTATAGGCGGCATTCGATTTGGGCGCGGTGCCGAGATAGATCACGCATTGCGCGATGCCGAGCTCGCCTTCCGGCGAGCCCAGGCGCTCATAGGTGTCCCAGGCGGCCAGCGCCTGCACCAGCGCATTGGGATCGGCCATGCCGATATCCTCGACCGCGAAGCGCACCAGGCGCCGCGCGATGTAGAGCGGGTCCTCGCCACCCGCCAGCATCCGCGCCAGCCAGTAGAGCGCCGCGTCGGTATCCGAACCGCGCAGCGATTTATGGAGCGCGCTGATGAGGTTGTAGTGCCCCTCCTGCGCCTTGTCGTAGAGGGGTGCACGCTTCTGCACCGCCTTGGTCAGAGCCTTGACGTCGAGGAGCTTGTCCTCCGGATAGCGGAACAGCTCCTCGGCCATGTTGAGCAGATAGCGGCCGTCGCCATCGGCCATGGCACCCAAGGCGGCGCGCGCCTCGCCGGTCAGCGGCAATCGCGCGTGCATGAGCTGCTCGGCGCGCTCTAGAAGCTGCTCCATAGCGGCCTCATCGAGGCGGTTCAGCACATAAACCTGGCAACGCGACAGCAATGCGCCGTTGAGCTCGAAGGACGGGTTTTCGGTCGTCGCCCCCACCAACACCACGGTGCCGTCCTCGACATAGGGCAGGAAACCGTCCTGCTGGGCGCGGTTGAAACGATGGATCTCATCGACGAAGAGCAGGGTGCCGTCGCCGTTGCGGCGACGCTCTTTCGCCGCCTCGAACACCTTGCGGAGATCGGCAACGCCGGAAAAGACCGCGGACAGCGGCTCGAAGGTGAGGTTCACATGCTCGGCCAGCAGCCGCGCCATCGTCGTCTTGCCGCAGCCGGGCGGTCCCCAAAGGATCATGGAGGCGAGCTGGCCGGTCTGCAGCATGCGGCCGATCGGGCCGTCGGGGCCGATCAGATGATCCTGCCCCACCACCTCCTCGAGCTTGCGCGGGCGCAGCCGGTCGGCCAACGGCCGCGGGGCGTTCTGCTCGAAAAGGGTTGCCAAGTCAGCGCACCTGGATGGTCTTGGTCTGGCCGCCGCGGTTGACGGTGATGTTCCAGGAATCCGCCGGTTTGGCCACGGCGTCGCGCAATTCAGCCACCGAGCCGACCTCGGTCCCATTGATCTTGATCAAGATATCGCCGGGCTCGAAATCGAACTGATCGGCGTAGGACCCGCGCCGGACCTTCTCGACCACGACGCCCTGCCAGTCGCCGACGCCGAGCTCGTCGCTCAGGGCCGGCGACAGGTTTGCGACCACGGCGCCGCTGAGCGGCTGCTCGCCCTTTAACAAGGTCTCCTCGGGCGCCGGCGTCGCCGGGGCGGCGATCAGGTTCACCGGCAGGCTCACCGACTGGCCCTTGCGAACGACATTGAGCGTCGCCTGGGTCCCGACCTTGAGCGTGGCGAGGCGGAAGCGCAGGCCGCCGGCATCCCCGATATCCTTGCCGTTGATGCCGGTGATGACGTCGCCGGGCTGCAGGCCGGCCTTCTCCGCCGGGCCCCCGGGATAGATCTGGCGGACCACGATGCCGCCGGGATGCGCAAAACCCATGCTGGCGGCGATGTCGGCGGTCAGCGGCTCGCCGGAAGCGCCGATCCAGGGCTGCACCAGCTTGCCGCCGCTGGATTCCGCGGCGATGAAGCTCGCGACCATGTTGGACGGAATGGCAAACCCGATCCCGATGCTGCCGCCGCTCTTGGAATAGATCGCGGTGTTGATGCCGACCAGCCGGCCGTCGGTCGAGAGCAGCGCGCCGCCGGAATTGCCGGGGTTGATCGCGGCATCGGTCTGCAGGTAGTAGCCGTAATCGCCAATCCCGACATTGGTGCGCGCGGTCGCCGAGATGATTCCCATGGTGACGGTCTGGCCGACGCCAAAGGGATCGCCGATCGCCAGCACCAGATCGCCGACATCGACGGTATCGGAATCCTTGAGCGCGAGGGTCGGGAGCTTCTGGCCCTTGGTGTCGATCTTCAGCAGCGCCAGATCGAACTTCTCGTCGGCGGAGATCACCTTGGCGGGGAACTCGCGGCCGTCGGAGAGGACGACGCGGATCTCCTGCGCGTCGGCGATCACATGGTTGTTGGTGACGATCAGCCCGTCCGGCCTGACGACGACGCCCGAGCCCAGCGAGTTCTGGATCCGATCCTGGGTCTGGCCGCCGAGCTGGCCGCCGAAGAATTGCTGGAAGAAGGGATCGTCGAAGAACGGCATCGCCTGCCGCTTGACCACGGTCTTGGTATAGACGTTGACCACGGCGGGTGCGGCCTGCTTCACCAGCGGCGCGAAGGTGAGCTCGATCTGCGAGCGGGACTGCGGCACCATCTCGTCGGCGAGGGCCGGGGTGGCGAAGAAGGCGAATACGCTCAGCACAAGGCTCAGCCGTTGCAAGACCCAAACCCACCCGATCGAACTCAAGCCAATCATCGACGCCTCATCTCAAAACCCGTGGCCTCACAATTTAGGAGCCCCGCGCCGGAAAGCAAAAGGGGGCGGCATCGACTGCCACCCCCTTCGAACGACGCTCTATCGGCGAACCTTACGCCGCCGCCTCTTCGGCCGGCTGCTTGTCGGCGGTCGGGCCCGAATCGACGCCCTTGGCCGCCGGATCGCGATCCACGAACTCGATGATCGCCATCGGCGCGGCGTCGCCGTACCGGAAGCCGGCCTTCAGCACCCGCGTGTAGCCGCCCGGACGACCCTTGTAGCGGTCGGCCAAAACGGTCAGGAGCTTCTCGACCAGCACCTCGTCATGGATATGAGAGATGAGCTGGCGGCGCGCATGCAGCCCGCCGCGCTTGCCGAGGGTGACCAGCTTCTCGACGATCGGACGCAGGTCCTTCGCCTTCGGCAGGGTGGTCTTGATCTGCTCATGCTTCACCAGCGCTTGCGCCAGGTTCATGAACAGCGCCTTGCGATGGCTCTTGGTCCGATTGAGCTTACGCCCGGACAATCCGTGACGCATGGTCCCTCTCCTCTCTCATTGGCCTTCCGGCGAGACGGCAAGGCCGATTGCACTCCCCGATCGCCGCGGTATCACGTCATACCGTGATCGCTCGAGGTCGGGCCGGGATGGCCCTTCAGTCAGACAGAGCTTTTCAATACGGCTCGTCGAGCCGCTTGGCCAGCTCTTCGATGTTCTCGGGCGGCCAGTTCGGGATCTCCATACCGAGATGGAGGCCCATCTGCGCCAGCACTTCCTTGATCTCGTTCAGCGACTTGCGGCCGAAGTTCGGGGTCCGGAGCATCTCCGCCTCGGTCTTCTGCACCAGATCGCCGATATAGACGATGTTGTCGTTCTTCAGGCAGTTCGCCGAGCGCACCGAGAGCTCGAGCTCGTCCACCTTGCGCAGCAGGTTGCGGTTGAACGGCGGCTCGGCCGTACGCTCTTCCGAGATGACCGCGGTCGGCTCCTCGAAGTTGATGAAGAGCTGGAGCTGGTCCTGCAGGATGCGCGCCGCGATCGCGACCGCGTCCTCCGGAGTCATCGCGCCGTTGGTCTCGATCTGCAGCGACAGGCGGTCATAGTCGGTGACCTGGCCGACGCGGCTGTTCTCGACCTTGTAGGAGACCTTGCGGACCGGCGAGAAGATCGCATCGACCGGGATCAGGCCGATCGGCGCATCCTCGGGGCGGTTCTGCGCGGCGGCGATATAGCCCTTGCCGGTGTTGACCGTGAACTCGATCGAGAGGTTGGCACCCTGGTCGAGGGTGCAGAGCACGAGATCCGGGTTGAGGATCTCGATGTCATGCCCGACCTCGATCTGGCCGGCCTTCACCTCGCCCGGACCCTGGGCCTTCAGGCGCATGCGCTTCGGACCGTCGCCCGCCATGCGGAGCGCGATCTGCTTGATGTTGAGGACGATGTCGGTCACGTCCTCGCGCACGCCCGGGATGGAGGAGAATTCGTGCAGCACGCCGTCGATGTGCACCGCGGTGACCGCCGCACCCTGCAGCGACGACAGCAGCACGCGACGGATCGCGTTGCCGAGGGTGAGGCCGAAGCCCCGCTCCAGCGGCTCGGCGACGATGGTGCCGATGCGCTTGGGATCGCTGCCGACGTCGATCTTCTTGTTCGGCTTGATCAGCTCAGTCCAGTTCTTCTGAATCACAGTCTTCGTCCTTTCTCATCGAGGCCCGCAGCCATCCAATCGCTCGGGCTCCCGGAACATCGAAAGCGGGCCCCGAGGTTGATACCGTGGGACCCGCTTTCGGAAGGCTTCGGCCGGAAGGATCCCGGCCGGCAATCTCAGATCAGACGCGGCGGCGCTTCGGCGGCCGGCATCCGTTGTGCGGGATCGGCGTCACATCACGGATCGAGGTGATGGTGAAGCCCGCCGCCTGCAGCGCGCGGAGCGCGCTCTCGCGGCCGGAACCGGGGCCGCGCACCTGGACTTCCAGGGTCTTCACGCCATGCTCCATCGCCTTCTTGGCGGCGGCATCGGCCGCGACCTGCGCCGCGTACGGCGTGGACTTGCGCGAGCCCTTGAAGCCGTTCGAGCCCGACGAGGCCCAGGCGACCGCGTTGCCCTGATCGTCGGTAATGGTGATCATGGTGTTGTTGAAGCTGGCATTCACATGCGCAACACCGGAGGTGATGTTCTTGCGCTCGCGACGCTTCACGCGTCCGCCGCCCGGTGCTCCGCCTGCCGCCACTGGTTTGGCCATGTCTCTATCCGTTCCTTATGCGCGGCGCTTCGGGGCCGCGAGTTCCTCAGATTACTTCGTGACCTGCTTCTTGCCGGCGATCGCGACCGCCTTGCCCTTGCGGGTGCGCGCATTGGTATGCGTGCGCTGGCCGCGGACCGGCAGGCCCTTGCGATGACGGAGGCCGCGATAGCAGCCGAGATCCATCAGACGCTTGATGTTCATCGCGGTCTGGCGACGCAGGTCGCCTTCCACGGTATAGCCCTGGTCGATGACTTCGCGGATCTTCACGACCTCGGCGTCGGTCAGTTGGCTGACGCGCCGGTCGGCCGGAATGCCCACCTTCTCAATGATTTCCTTGGCCTTCGCCGGACCGATGCCGGTGATGTAGGTCAGGCCGATGATCACCCGCTTTTGCGTCGGGATGTTGACGCCGGCAATACGCGCCACTGTGGTAACTCCTCAGTCTTGCCGGGCGATCAGTCCCGGATTTCGTTTCCCGGATTTAGGCGACACGAAACAGCTCGGTCACCGGGGTGGTCGAGAAGGCGCGCATTATATGAAGATTCGCCCGCCCGTCAACCGCTGGACACGATCCATGCCAGCTCTATTTAAACCTTTCAGATCAGCGCCTTAGACCTTAGCGGCCGCCAGCACCTGGTCGATCTGGCGGGCGACTTCCGCCATTTCCGCCATCCCGTCCACCGAGCGCAGCAGGCCCTTCCTCGCATAGTAGGGAAGAATGGGCGCCGTCTGCTGGTGATAGGCGACCAGACGCGCCTTCACCGTCTCGGCATTGTCGTCCGGCCGCCGCACGAAATCGTGGCTGCCGCATTTGTCGCAGGTTCCCTCGACCTTCGGCCGGTGGAACTTGTCGTGATAGCCGGTCCCGCACTTGGCGCAGGTGAACCGGCCGGCGATCCGCTCGATCAACGCCGCGTCATCGACCTTGAGCTCGATGACCTCGTCGATCTTCCGGCCCTTCCGGGCCAGCATCGCATCCAGCGCCTCGGCCTGCGCGACGGTGCGCGGGAAGCCGTCCAGGATGAAGCCCTTGGCGGCGTCCGGCTTGTCGATGCGGTGGTCGATCATCTCGATCACGATCGCATCGGACACCAGTTGCCCGGCATCCATCACCTTCTTCGCCTCGATCCCCAGCGGCGATCCCGACTTCACTTCCGCCCGCAGCATGTCGCCGGTCGAAAGCTGCACCAGCCCACGCTGGTCGGTCAGTCGTTTCGCCTGGGTCCCTTTGCCCGCCCCAGGCGGACCCAGCAGAATCAAGTTCACGCGCCCCACCCCCCTAGCGATGCCGTCCCAACGAACTCAGCGCCCCGGTCGCCGCCCGGTCAACGTCCGCGGCCGCGCAGCTTGGCCTTCTTGATCAGGCCTTCATACTGATGCGCCAGCAGATGCGAATGGATCTGCGCCACCGTGTCCATGGTGACCGAGACGACGATCAGCAGGCTGGTGCCGCCGAAATAGAACGGGATCGAGTAGTTCGCGATCAGGACTTCCGGCAGCGCGCAGACGACGCAGAGATAGGCGGCGCCGATCACGGTCAGGCGCGTCAGCACGTAGTCCAGGTATTCCGCGGTGTTCTTGCCGGGCCGGATGCCCGGGATGAAGCCGTTGTACTTCTTCAGGTTGTCGGCGGTCTCGTCCGGATTGAAGACGATCGCCGTGTAGAAGAAGGCGAAGAACACGATCAGCGCGCAATAGAGCACGATGTAGAGCGGCTTGCCGTGGCCGATATAGGCCATCACCGTCTGCAGCCAGGTGGGCGCGCCGGCGCTGGAGCCGTAGAAGCCGGCCACGGTCAGCGGCAGCAGCAGCAGCGACGAGGCGAAGATCGGCGGGATGACGCCCGAGCTGTTGAGCTTCAGCGGCAGGTGCGAGGATTCGCCGCCGAACATCTTGGTGCCGACCTGGCGTTTCGGATACTGCACGATGAGCCGCCGCTGGGCGCGCTCGAAGAACACGATGCCGGTGATCACGGCGATCGCCATGACGAAGACCAGGGCGACGAAGGTGCCGCTGATCGAGCCGGTCCAGAGCTGCTGCAGCATCTGCTCGACCGCGGTCGGCAGGCGGGCGACGATGCCGGCGAAGATGATGAGCGAGATGCCGTTGCCGATGCCCCGCGCGGTGATCTGCTCGCCGAGCCACATCAGGAAGACGGTGCCGGCGGTCAGGGTGAAGACCGCGGTGACGATGAAGTTGATGCCGGGGTCGATCACGGCGCTGCCCGAGGGACCCGCCAGCTTGATCAGGCCGTTCGCCATGCCGAAGGCCTGGATCGCCGCCAGGCCCACGGTGCCGTAGCGGGTGTACTGGTTGATCTTCTTCCGCCCGGATTCGCCTTCCTTCTTCAGCGCCTCGAGCTGCGGCGAGACCGAAGTCAGGAGCTGCATGATGATCGAGGCCGAGATGTACGGCATGATGCCGAGGGCGAACACCGTCATGCGGCTGATCGCGCCGCCGGAGAACATGTCCACCATGCCCAGCACGCCGCCCGAATGCTGCTGGAAGATCTGCGCGAAGGCCGCCGCGTCGATGCCGGG
>DASZYM010000568.1:0-11784 GCA_035545355.1 Dongiaceae bacterium | reverse complement strand
ATAGCCGGCCTGCTGCCCGGCTTCGATGAAGGCCTCGTAGAGCGGGTTCGGCTGATCGCCGGTATGGACCCAGAGCGGGCCCTTGTCGCCATGATACGCATCGCGGCGGCTTTCGTGATGCTCGGCGCGTTTGAAGTAGGGCAGGATCTCCTGATACGACCAGCCCGGGCAGTTCTCCTTGAACGCCCAGCGGTCGTAATCGAGCGCGTGGCCGCGGATATAGACCATCGCGTTGAGGCTGGACGAGCCGCCGAGCACGCGTCCGCGCGGCCAGTACATGACGCGGTTGTTCATGTAAGGCTGCGGCTCGGTCTCGTAGTACCAGTTGTAGCGGTCGTGGCAGAGGTTATACATCAGCGCCGCCGGCATATGGATCTGCCAGTTCCACCAATGATCCTTCGGCCCGGCTTCCAGCACGCAGACCTTGACCGAGGGATCCTCGCTCAGGCGGCTGGTGAGCACGCAGCCGGCCGAACCGGCGCCGATGATGACGTAGTCGAAACTCTTGTCGAACTTCATTCCGCTATCCGAGCCTCAGGCAGAGTCTGGTGTTGAGATAGTCGAGGACCAGCCGGCGCGCCCGCACCGGATCCGGTCCGTCGCTCGAGAGCGCCGCGCGCAGCCAGAGCCCGTCGATCAGCGCTTCGGTCACGCTGGCGATCTCCTCGGCATCCTTACGCCCCAAAAGCCGCAGGGGGTGAACCAGATTATCGTGCAGCCGGGAGATGATGACATTCTGCACCCGGGCCAGGCGCGGATGGGTCGGCACCTGGGCCCAGAAGGCGAGCCAGGCCGAGACGCCTTCCGGCGTGAACTGGTCGGCGCCGATATTGCCGTCGACCACCGCCATCAGCCGCTGCGCCGGCGTCTTCGCGGCGTTGAGCCGCCGCACCACGGCGTGCCGCAGGCTGGTGCCGAGGGTGCGCAAGGTGGATTCCAGCAGTTCGGCCTTGTCCTCGAAATAGTGGTGGACGATGCCGGTCGACACCCCGGCCCGGGCGGAAATGCGGGACAGGCTCGATTCCGCGAGGCCGACCTCGTGGATCGAGGCGATGGTGGCCTCGATCAACTGGCGGCGGCGGATCTCCTCCATCCCCAGCTTCGGCATGTTCCACCCCCGCGTTGCAGCAAACCGCATCTTGCGGGGTCTTATATTGGATGATCAATCAAAAAAGCGCTTCGAAATGCCGCAGAGCGACACTATAATGGCGGCAATACGAAATTTCCGCGGAAGGGCAGACCTACAATGCCGCGCGGAGGCGTATCTCGCATCTGCCCGATCGGCCGCCGAAAAGCGACAATAAGACCGACGCGCGAAACCGGCCCAGGTCGACCGGGGGGCGATGGGATGGAAGTTCAACAAGGGAGACTGATCCAATGACACTGCGTTCTCTTCTGACCGCGACGGCTCTGGCGTCGTGCCTTGCGGCGCTGACCGGCCCCGCGGCGATGGCGGCCGACCCGGATTCCTGCAAGAGCGTCCACATGGCGGATGTGGGCTGGACCGACAACACCGCGCAGAACGGCCTGTTCAACCAGGTGCTGAAGGGCCTCGGCTACGACACCAAGATCGACGTGCTGGCGTTGCCGGTGATCCTGGAGAGCCTGAAGAGCGGCAAGCTCGACCTCTTCCTCGACAACTGGATGCCGTCGAACCAGCCGGGCCTGCAGCCCTACCTGGACGCGAAGAGCCTGGAATCGCTGAAGCCCGACCTCAAGGGCGCGGGCTATGGCCCGGTGGTTCCGGATTACGTCGCGGCCGCCGGCGTGAAGGACATCAAGGATCTCGGCCCGAACGGCGACAAGTTCGACCACAAGTTCTACGGCATCGAGCCCGGCAATGACGGCAACAAGATCGTCCAGAAGAAGATCGACGATCCGTCGACCGGTCTCCAGGGCTGGAAGCTGGTCGAATCCTCGGAGCAGGGCATGCTGGTCGAGGCCAAGAAGGACATGGCCGCGAAGAAGTGGGTCGTGTTCCTCGGCTGGGCGCCGCATCCGGTCATGGGCAAGATGCCGCTGGTCTACCTGACCGGCTTCGAGAAGGACGGCTTCGGCGATGCGCAGGTCAACCCGCTGACCCGCAACGGCTACAGCCAGCAATGCCCGAATATGGGCAAGCTGCTCTCCCAGCTCGAGTTCACCCTGCCGATGGAATCCTCGGTGATGGAGGATATCGGCAACAACATGAGCGGCGACGATGCCGGCAAGAAGTGGCTCAAGGCCAATCCTGACGTGCTCGCCAAGTGGCTCGACGGCGTGACCGCGGTCGATGGCAGCGACGGTCAGGCGGCGGTGAAGAAGTATCTCGGCCTCTAAGCCGGGCTTCATTGCATCGGAGTTACCAAAGTCTAGGCGGCCTCGGCTTAATCCCTTAAGCTGAGGCCGCAACATATTGGGCGGCTGCCGATTTACGGCGGGGGAGCGCCATGGATCAGGTCACGCAATTCATCACCAATAACAAGATTCCGGTCGGCCAGTGGGGCGCCACGGGCTTCAACTGGTTCACGGCCACCTTCCAGCCGGTCTTCGACTTCATCACCAACTGGCTCGGTTGGCTGATGGATTCCAGCACGACCGGCCTGGAGAAGATTCCGCCCCTGATCTTCATCGTCGTGGTGGCGGCCCTGGGCTATTGGCTGCAGCGCACCTGGCAGATCGTGCTGCTGGTCGTGGTCTGCCTGCTCTTCGTGCTCAATCAGGGCCTTTGGGAGGCCACGATGGAGACCACGGTGCTGGTGGTCTATGCCACCGCCGTGTCGCTGATCATCGGCATTCCCGTCGGCATCTGGTGCGCACGCCGTCCGCGGGTCTATGTGGCGCTGAGCCCGCTGCTCGACATGATGCAGGTCATCCCGACCTTCGTGTATCTGATCCCGGCCTTGGTGCTGTTCGGGCTGGGCATGGTGCCGGCTCTGGTCGCGACCGTGATCTTCGCCGTGGCGCTGCCGATCCGCACCACCTATGTCGGCGTCTCCGAGGTCAACAAGGCGCTGGTGGAGGCGGGCGAATCCTTCGGCTGCACCGGCTGGCAGCTCCTGATGAAGGTCCGCATTCCGGCGGCGCTGCCGACCATCATGATCGGTGTCAACCAGACCATCATGCTCTGCCTGTCGATGGTGGTGATCGCGGCCCTGGTCGGTGCACCGGGCCTCGGCGTCTCGGTGGTGCGCGCGCTCAGCCAGATGAACACCGCGCTCGGCATCGAAGGCGGCCTCGGCATCGTGGTGGTCGCGATCGTGCTCGACCGAATCATGAAGCGGCGCGTGCGCGCCCGCAAAGCTAAATCCTGATCAAGACCGGAGATCGCTGGTGAGCGGAACCAACGCCGTCCGTTTCGAGAAAGTCGACGTCATCTTCGGCCAGAATCCGAGCCAGGCCGTCGCCCTGATGGACAAGGGCGAGGGGCGGGACAGCATTCTGGACAAGACCGGCAGCCTGGTCGCCGTGCACGATGCCTCGCTGTTCGTCAACGAGGGCGAGATCCTGGTGCTGATGGGCCTCTCCGGCTCGGGCAAGTCGTCGCTGCTCCGCTGCGTCAACGGCCTCAACACGGTCACCCGCGGCAAGGTCATGGTGCGGGACAGCCAGGGCGAGATCGATGTCGCGAGTTGCAGCGCCGACACTTTGCGCCGCTTGCGCCGCAACCGGATCTCGATGGTCTTTCAGCAATTCGCCCTGATGCCCTGGCTGACCGTCCGCGAGAATGTCGGTTTCGGCCTCGAAGTGCGCGGCGTGTCCAAGAGCGAGCGCAACAAGACGGTGCAGGAGAAGATCGACCTCGTGCGCCTCGGCCAGTTCGCCGAGAAGTATGCGCATGAGCTTTCCGGCGGCATGCAGCAGCGTGTCGGCCTGGCCCGCGCCTTTGCGACCGAGGCCGACATCCTGCTGATGGACGAGCCGTTCTCGGCGCTGGACCCGCTGATCCGCGAGCATCTGCAGGACGAGCTCCTGGAGCTGCAGCGCTCGATCAAGAAGACCATCATCTTCGTCAGCCACGATCTCGACGAGGCGCTGAAGATCGGCAGCCGCATCGCGATCATGGAGGCGGGCAAGGTCGTGCAGTTCGGCGTGCCCGAGGACATCATCCTCAATCCGGTCAACGACTATGTCCGGCAGTTCGTCGCCTCGATGAACCCGCTGACCGTGCTGAAAGGCGGCACCCTGATGCGGCCGGCGAGCGATCTCGCGCGCGAGCCCGGCTCGACCATGATTCAGCTCGACCGGGCGGGCAAGTGCCGCTGCCGCCTCGATGCGCAGGGCAAGCCCACGGATCTCATCGTCAACGGCAAGCCGGGGCAGTTGCTGCCTTATGCGACCGATCTGGCGCTCGACCGGCTGGGCGACAACGTCATGATCTGCGGCACGCCGGTGACGCCGATGCGCGCCGCGGTCATGGTGCGCCAGCAGACCAAGCGGCCGCTGGTCCTGCTCGGCGACAATGGCGAGCTCCTGGGCGTCGTCGGCGAGCACGAGCTCTATCGCGGCATGCTGCGCCAGACCGAATACGCCAAGGTCGATCAGCCGCCGCCGCAGCCGGCCGCGGTGTAATCCACCTCCCATGATCCCGTCCTGATGATTAGGGCCATCCTGTTCGACAAGGACGGCACCCTGTTCGACTTCTACGGAACCTGGGGTGTCGTGACCGAGGAAGCCGCCTTGCTCGCCGCCGAGGGCGATGCCGCGCGCGCGGCGGAAGTCATGCTGCGCTCCGGCAAGGATCCCAAGACCGGACGCTACCTGCCCGGTTCGGTCATCGCCTCCGGGAGCAATCGCGAGATCGCGGCGCTCTGGGCGGAGATCCTGGGGCGCCGGGATGTCGATGCGCTGGCCGAGCAGGTGCAGGCCTACTTCCTGTCGCGCCAGACGCATGTGATGCAGCCGGTCGTCGACTTCACCAGCTTCTTCGCCCGCCTCCGGGAGCGCGGCTACAAGCTCGGCATCGCCACCATGGACAGCGAGATCGCCGCGCGCCAGGCGATGGACAAATTCGGCGTCCATGCGGCGCTGGATTTCATCTGCGGCTTCGATACCGGCCACGGCACCAAGCCCGGCGGCGGCATGGTCGAGGCCTTCGCCCGGCACCTGGCCCTGCCGGCCTCCGCCGTCGCGGTGGTCGGCGACAGCCCGCACGACATGCACATGGCCCGCGCCGGCGGCGCCGGCCGCGCCGTGGGCGTCCTGACCGGCGTCAGCTCCAGCGAGGCGCTGGTCGAGGCGGGCGCCCATGTCGTGCTGGAAAGCATCGCCGATCTCGAAGCGGCGCTGTGACCCTCTCGCCAAACCGTCATGCCCTGGGCTTGACCCGGGCATCTCGCGCAAGCTGGAATGAGATCGCCGGGTCAAGCCCGGCGATGACGATCGCGGCTACAGTCGAAACACCGGTCGACCCTTATTCGCCTCGACCGGCTCCGAGCACACCACGCCGACCGCGGTCAGCCTGGTCCGGATATCCTCGATCGCCCGCCGCGCGTGCGCGCCGCCTTCGGCATCCACCGCTTCGGAAAAGAACACGATGTCGTCCGACTGCGCGTCCAATGCCGTCTCGACATTGTCCCGGTGGTTGAAACCCCAGCACAGCACGGTGTTGCCGCCGGCATAGACGACGAGATCGGCATTCAGCGGGAAGTCCGCCGCCTTGCCGCCGAGCGGCGTGAATCGGTCGGTCGCCGGATCGGCCAATCGCAGCAGCATCGGCGCGGCGGGCAGCTTCGTCATGTCATAGGCGCCGATCGGGGCGAGCGCGTCGAGCGATACGGCATTGTAGAGATTGACCGCCGGGATCGGCAGCGCGAGATCGTGGCCGGCCACGGCCCGACGCAGCAGCGCCTCGATGCTGGCGCGAAACGCCGACGGCCGGACCTTGAGCGCCGCATAGGCCTGCCGCCAGACGGCCACCGGCGGGAATTCGGCGAGCTTCTCGCGGTCGATGCCGAGCGTGCCGATCCGCGCCACGGCATCGCGCACCGCGGCCTCGTGATCGAGCTTCGGGATGGCGGCTCGGAAGCCCCGCGCGCGCACCGCGTGGATTTCGATCCCCGGAAAACGCTGCGCGACCTCCGGCGCGATGCTGAAATCGAGCGCTGCGGTCATGCGGCCCGCCGGTTGCCGCGCAGCCAGGCGCGCATCGCCGCAAGTCCCTCCGGCACGTAGGATCGGCCGAAGCCAATGCGGAAGCGGTCGCTCGGCGTCGGGGTGAGCGCCGATTGATAGATGCCGGCCGGCAGCAGGACCACGCCGATCTCCTCGGCCAGGCGACGGCAGAAGGTTTCGACGCCGTCCTTGCCCTTGTAGCGCGGGAAGCCGATGCACCCGCCGTCGGGCACCCGCCAATCGAAGACCTCGGCGAACTCGGCGAAGAACTCCTCGACCGCGCGCAGGTTCGTGTCGATCAGCGCGAGGTTGCGGGCCAGGATGCGCTCCCGCGCCTTGAGCGCGATGACAGCGAGATGCTCGCTCGGGCCGGCATTGCAGATCGAGAGATAGTGCTTGATCCGCTCCATGCGGGAGAGCAGGGCGCGGTCCTTGCACGCGATCCAGCCGACGCGCAAGCCCGGCAGGCCGTAAGCCTTCGACATGACGTTGAGCGAGATGCCGCGCTCATAGACCTCCGCCGCCTGGGGCAGGCGGATTTCCGCCCGGCGCTCCAGGCCGCGATAGACTTCATCGGAGAAGAGGTGGATGCCGTGCTCGGCGCAGAGCGCGACCAGTGCATCGAAGGTCACCCGATCGATCACCTTGCCGGTCGGATTGTGCGGGAAGTTGACCAGGACGAGCTTGGTATTCGGCCGCAGGGCCGTCTTCACCGCATCGAGGTCGAGCGCCCAGTTCTCCGCCTCGCGCAGTGCCACGCCGGTCGTGGCGCAGATCGACAGCGGCAGCGTCTCGCTCGACTGGTAGTTCGGCGTGACGATGACGGCGTGCGACTCCTTGTCGAGCAGCGCATGCATGGCGCAGAAGATGCCTTCCTCCGCACCGGCGAAGGCGATCACATCCTCCAGCGCGAGCCCGCGATAGGTCGTGGCGATCGCCGCGCGCAAAGCGGGCGTGCCGAAGGTCTCGATATAAGAGAGGCGCATCTCGTCGAATGCGGCGCGGTCCTCGGGGCTCGCCATGGCCAGCAGCTCGCGGATGGTCAGGCTCTCCATGTCCGACGCCGTCATGTGATAGCGCGCGGCGAACTCCCATTTCGAGAGATAGGTCTCCAGGCGGAAGTCCGGCAACATGGTCATCGGCGGCTCCTCTTCTTCGAGGCGGTCATCTCCCGGGCTTCGCGCAGCAGGACGTAGACCGTGGTGCGGGAGAGATCCAGGGCCGCTGCCACATGCTCGACCGCGCGGCGCGCCTGGAAGGCGCCGCAGCCGTCGAGAAAGGCGATGAGATCGAGCCGGCCGTCCTGGTCGAGGGAATCGAGCGCCACATTGTGGCGTTTCAGGTAATCGGCGATCTGCAGGTTGACCTGCTCGCGGATGTCCTGGCGGAACATCCAGTCCGGCCGCGTTTCGCCGGCGCCGGCGAGGTTCTGCAGCAGCGCGACCGCGGCGTCGAAATGCGAAACGTCGAGGTTGATGCAGAGCATGCCGCGGGCATGGCCGATCTGGTCGCGCAGGATCGTGCTGATGGATTTGATGCGCGTGCCCTTGGCCGAAGCCTTCTCATAGGGGCCGACCACGTTGCTGTCCTGCAGCTCGGGGTCGATGTCGTCGAGGTCGGAGGCGTCGCCCGGTTTGCGCCCGGAAAGCGGATTCCAGATCTTAGCGACCTTGCGGCTCACCAGGTCGTGGAGGACAATCTCGGCATAGGGGTGCAGAAGCCGGGCGATCGTCTCGGCGATCGCCTCGATCGGTTCGATGGAATAGCTGCCCCGGATCTGCTTGGGGCCCGGCAATTCGAAGACGCGCATCGGCGACCTCCTGGAAGGTCGGACATTCTGTCCGGATCGGACGAAATGTCAACCGCGGCGGTGCCGGCCGGCGCCGGGCCGCGACTGTGACGGGCGCCACGGTGCTTCGGGTTTGGCATTGTTCGAATCCCCGGTTCCCGGCATTTCCACGCGCCGGATGATAGAGGAGGCAGAGATGGAAACGCGCATCGACGAGATCGCCGACGGCATCTACCGGTTCTCGACCCATATGGCCGAGATCGCGCCGCCGGCCGGCTTCACCTTCAACCAGTTCCTGGTGATGGCCGAGGAACCGCTGCTCTTCCATTGCGGCATGCGCGGACTGTTTCCCTCGGTTTCCGCGGCGATGGCGAAGATCATGCCGGTCGAGCGCCTGCGCTGGATCGGCTTCGGCCATGTCGAGGCGGATGAAAGCGGCGCCATGAATCAATGGCTGGCCGCGGCGCCGCGGGCCGAGGTCACCCATGGCATGACCGCCTGCATGGTCTCGCTCAACGATCTCGCCGCCCGGCTGCCGCGTCCGTTGCAGGATGGCGACGTGCTCGATCTCGGCGGCAAGCGCATCCGCTACATCGACACGCCGCATGTGCCGCATGGCTGGGAGGCGGGCGTTCTGTTCGAGGAATCGACCAAGACGCTGCTCTGCGGCGATCTCTTCACCCATGTGGGCGGCGGAAAGGCCTTGACCGAGAGCGATATCGTCGAGCCGGCCATCGCCGCGGAAGAGATGTTCCAGGCGAGCAGCCTGGCGCCCGCCATGGGCCGGACGCTGCGCCGGCTCGGCAGCCTGGCGCCGACGACGCTCGGGCTGATGCATGGCACATCCTATCGCGGCGACGGCGGAACGGCGCTCAACAATCTCGCCGGCTATTACGACGCGCGCCGCAATCGCTTGGCGGCGTAGCGCCTACATCCGTTCCGGAGTCTCGATCCCGAGCAGCTCCAGGCAGAGCACCAGCTCTTTCAGCACCAGCTCCGCCATGGCGAGACGGGAATGCCGCAAGGCGGCATTGGTCTCGCTCAAGACGTGGAAGTTGGCGTAGTAGCCGCTGAAGGTCTGGGCCAGGCCATAGGCGAAATCGGCGATCTTGTTGGGCGCCAGGTCGTCGTAAGCGGCCTGGATCGCGTCCGGCATCTGGCCGAGCGCCAGCATGAGGTCGCGTTCGCCCGGCTCCGGCGGCAGGATCGCACCGGGCACGTCGTTCTGCTCCCGCGCCTTGCGCAGCAGCGACTTCACCCGCACGGCGGCATAGAGCAGATAGGGACCGGTCTTGCCCTCGAACCGCGAGAAGCGGTCGAGATCGAAGACGTAGTTGGCGATCGGGTTGTTCGACAGATCGGCGAATTTCAGTGCCGAGACGCCGACCTTATGGGCGATGTCGACCATCTCGGCCTCGCCGTAGCCGGCGCCGAGACCGTGCTCCGAGAGCTTCTTCAAGGCCTCATCGGTCACCATCTGGAAGAGGTCGTCGAGCCGCATCACGCCGCCGGCCCGGGTCTTGAACGGCTTGCCGTCGGTCCCGTTCATGGTGCCGTAGCCGAGATGGACCAGCTCGCCCTTGCCATTGATGCCGGCCTTCTTCGCGGCGCGGAACACCTGGACGAAATGCAGCTCCTGCCGGTGATCGACCACATAGATGCTGAGATCGGGATTCTGGCAATTGACCCGATCGACGATGGTCGCGAGATCGGTGGTCGCATACATGAAGGCGCCGTCCGATTTCACCAGGATCAGCGGGGGGATCTCGCGCTTGTCGGCTTCCTCGGCGACGCGGATGACCTGCGCGCCGTCGCTTTCCTCGACCAGCCCCTTTTTCTTCATGTCCTCGATCATCGGCGCGATCAGGTCATGGACGATCGCCTCGCCCTTCCACAGATCGAAATAGACCCCGAGATTGCCGTAGTCGCGCTTCATCGCCGCGACCGAGATGTCGAAGAAATGCTGCCAGAGCTTCCGATAGCCGAGCCGCCCGTCCTGCAGCTCCGCCGTCGCCTGGCGCGAGCGCTCCATGCGTGCGGGATCGCTTTTGCTGTCGGCCGACGCCTTGGGATACATGGCGTCCAGCTCTTGCAAGGTGACCGGGCTTTCCTTCGGATATTCGCCGGTGAAGTTCTTGTCGAAATAGGGCAGGTCGGGGCGCCTGATCTCCAGCTCGGAGATCAGCATGCCCATCTGCAGGCCCCAATCGCCCATGTGGACGTCGCCGACCGTGGTGTCGCCGACGAACTTATAGATTCGGCGCAGCGAGTCGCCGATGATGCCGGCGCGCAGATGGCCGACATGCATCGGCTTGGCGATGTTCGGTCCGCCATAGTCGAGCACCACGGTCCGCGGCTTTGAAGTCGGCGGCAAGCCGAGCCGTCGATCTTCGCGCAGCGCATTCATGTGCCGCGCCAGATATGCATCCGAGACGTTCAGGTTGATGAACCCGGGGCCTTCGACGCTTACGTCGCGGAGCTCGTCCGGAAAATAAGTGGCCTTCAGATAGACCGCGATTTCCTCGGCAATGGCGCGCGGCGGTCGCTTCGCAACTTTAGCCGCAGCCAGCGCTCCGTTGCATTGGAACTGGGCGAGATCGGGACGACTGGACGGCGTAACTCGTCCGAACTTTCGGTCGAGGCCAAAGCGCGCAAATACGCTCGACACCATATCGGACAGATGTTCTGAAAGCGAAGACATGCGAAGACTCTATGAGAACGGGCGGAACGAACCGCCCGCGGCGCGAACGGCTGGGACGAGGATCAGAACGCCGCTTCTTCCGGCGTCGAGCGGTCGCGTCGTCGGCTGCGCCGCGCCGGCGCCGCCGGACCTTCGCCGGCGAGCTGCGCGCGTGCGCCTTCGGTCAATGGCCCGAGGCGGGCGACGATCTGCTCCAGCGTCGGCTTCTCGGCGGGTTCATGCGTCTCGAGCGCGCCGCGGATCGCCTTGAGATGCTCCGGCGAGGTACCGCAGCAGCCGCCGACGATCTTGGCCCCGGCATCGCGCACGATGCGCGCATAGTCGGCCATCAGCGGCGGCGTGCCGTTGTATTTGATCTTCCCCTCTTCGTAATAGGGGATGCCGCAATTGCCCTTGGCGACGATCACGTCGCCCGGCGCGGCCGCCTCGGCCAGCTTGACGATGGTGGCGACCAGGTCGGCCGCGCCCACGCCGCAATTGGCGCCATAGGCGACCGGCCGCGGGTTGAGGCTGTGCACGAATTCGACGAAGTCTTTCGGCGAGATCCCCATCATGGTCTTGCCGTTGGTGTCGAAGCTCATGGTGGTGACGATCGGCAGGCCGGTCGTGGCGGCACCCATGACCGCCGCGGTCACTTCCTCGCGCGACGACATGGTCTCGATCCAGAGCACATCGACGCCGCCTTCCTTCAGCGCCTGGGCCTGCTCGGCGAAGGCGGCGATGCCATCCTCCTCGGTGAGGGCGCCCAGCGGCTGGAACAGCTCGCCGGTCGGGCCCATCGAGCCCGCGACCACGATCTCGCGGCCCGGCTGCTTGGCCATGGCGGCGTCGGCGACCTTGCGGCCGATCTCCGCCGCGCGCGTGTTGATCTCGCGGACCCGGTCCTGCGCCTGGTGCAGCTTCAGCCGATGCCGCGTGCCGCCGAAGCTGTTGGTCAGGAACAGATCGGCGCCGGCATCGACGAAGCTCTGATGCAGCGCCTCGATCCGCTCCGGATGCTCGAAATTCCACATCTCGGGCGAATCCCCGGTCATCAGGCCCATGCCGAACAGGTTGGTGCCCGTGGCGCCATCGGCCATCAGGAAGGGGCGTTCGGCGAGGAGTTTCAGGAACCGGTTTGCCATTGCATGCGCCATTGTGGTCAGGGATACCGACCGAAGAAACTAGGCGTTCCGCAGTTGCGAAGCAAGGCGCGATTTCC
>DASZYM010000567.1:0-4587 GCA_035545355.1 Dongiaceae bacterium | reverse complement strand
GAGTTCGTCAAGATCGTCACCGGCGGCCTGCAGGCCTCGCCGGTCGGCGAGGTGCTGGTCGAGGAATCGGTGCTCGGCTGGAAGGAGTTCGAGATGGAGGTGGTCCGCGACAAGGCGGACAACTGCATCATCATCTGCTCGATCGAGAACGTCGATCCGATGGGCGTGCATACCGGCGATTCCATCACCGTCGCGCCGGCGCTGACCCTGACCGACAAGGAATATCAGATCATGCGCAACGCCTCGATCGCGGTGCTGCGCGAGATCGGGGTCGATACCGGCGGCTCCAACGTGCAGTTCGCGGTCAATCCGGAGACCGGGCGCCTGATCGTCATCGAGATGAATCCCCGCGTCTCGCGGTCCTCGGCGCTCGCCTCCAAGGCGACCGGCTTCCCGATCGCCAAGGTCGCGGCCAAGCTCGCGGTCGGCTACACATTGGACGAGCTCGCCAACGACATCACGCGGGTGACGCCGGCTTCCTTCGAGCCGACCATCGACTACGTCGTCACCAAGATGCCGCGCTTCACCTTCGAGAAGTTCCCCGGCGCCGAGCCGATCCTCTCCACCTCGATGAAATCGGTGGGCGAGGCGATGGCGATCGGCCGCTCGTTCCAGGAATCGGTGCAGAAGGCCTTGCGCTCGATGGAGACCGGCCTCACCGGCTTCAACGAGGTGGCGCTGGAGAAGGACGACAAGCCCTCGATCCTCGCCGCTTTGGGCAAGGCGACGCCGGACCGGCTGATGGTGATCGCCGAGGCGTTGCGGCGCGGCCTGACGGTGGATGAGATCCACGCGGCGTCGAAATTCGATCCCTGGTTCATCCGCCAGCTCGAAAGCATCGTCGCCGCCGAGAAGCAGGTCCGCGAGCACGGCCTGCCGAAGACGCATCAGGCGCTGCTGAAGCTGAAGCGCAAGGGCTTTTCCGATGCGCGTCTCGCCGAGCTCGCCGGCACCACCGCCGAAGCGGTGCAGAAGCTCCGCCACGACTTGAAGGTGCGTCCGGTCTATAAGCGCATCGACACCTGCGCCGCCGAGTTCGCCTCGGCGACGCCCTATATGTATTCCTGCTACGAAGGCGAGAACGCCGACAGCGCCGAGGACGAGTCCGATCCCAGCGACCGCAAGAAGGTGATCATCCTCGGCGGCGGCCCGAACCGCATCGGCCAGGGCATCGAGTTCGACTATTGCTGCGTCCATGCCGCCTATGCCCTCAAAGAGGCCGGCATCGAGACCATCATGGTCAACTGCAATCCGGAGACGGTGTCGACCGATTACGACACCTCGGACCGGCTCTATTTCGAGCCGCTGACCGCCGAGGACGTGATCGAGCTGGCGCGGGTCGAGCAGCGCAAGGGCAAGCTCCTGGGCTGCATCGTGCAGTTCGGCGGGCAGACGCCGCTGAAGCTCGCCGCCGCCTTGGAGAAGGCCGAGATCCCGATCCTCGGCACCTCGCCCGATGCGATCGACCTCGCCGAGGACCGCGAGCGCTTCCAGAAGCTGCTGCACACCTTGAAGCTGCGCCAGCCGGCCAACGGCATCGCGCGCTCCGGCGAAGAGGCCGAGCGCATCGCCGGGCAGATCGGCTATCCGGTGGTGATCCGACCCTCTTACGTGCTGGGCGGCCGCGCTATGGAGATCGTGCACGAGCCGGATCAGCTCCGGCGCTACATCCGGCGCGCGGTCCTGGTCTCCGGCGACAATCCGGTGCTGATCGACTCCTATCTCGAAGATGCGATCGAGGTCGATGTCGATGCGCTCTCCGACGGCAAGGACGTTTTCGTTGCCGGGATCATGGAACACATCGAGGAAGCCGGCATTCACTCGGGCGATTCCGCCTGCGCCCTGCCGCCGCATACGCTCTCGCTCGCGACCATCGCCGAGCTGCGGCGCCAGGCGGTGGCGCTGGCGCTTGGGCTGAACGTGGTCGGCTTGATGAACATCCAGTTCGCGATCAAGGGCGAGGACATCTACGTGCTGGAGGTCAATCCGCGCGCCAGCCGCACCGTGCCCTTCGTCGCCAAGGCGACCGGTCTTGCCATCGCCAAGATCGCGGCGCGGGTGATGGCCGGCGAGCGGCTCTCCCAGTTCCAGCTCGACGCCTCGAAGCGCCACCACGTGGCGGTCAAGGAGGCGGTCTTCCCCTTCGCGCGCTTCCCGGGCGTGGACATCATCCTGGGGCCGGAGATGAAATCGACCGGCGAGGTGATGGGGCTGGATTCGAGTTTCGCCCGCGCCTTCCTGAAGGCGCAGCTCGGCGCCGGCCAGCGCCTGCCGAAGACCGGGACCGTGTTCATCTCGCTCAAGGACAAGGACAAGCCGGCCATGGTGCCGGCCGCCCGCAAGCTCCTGGAAATGGGGTTCGACGTGGTGGCGACGCCCGGCACGGCGTCTTTCCTCCGAAACCAGGGCCTCGACGTGCGGGCGATTAACAAGGTGCACCAGGGCAGCCCGCATATCGTCGAGGCCATGCAGCGCGGCGAAATCAAGTTGGTTTTCAATACGGTAGCGGGCGCCAAGGCGATCGCGGACAGCTTCAGCCTGAGGCAGGCGGCGCTGCTGGGTCAGATCCCTTACTATACCACCGTGGCGGGTGCGCTCGCGGCGGTGGAGGCGGTGGGCGCCCTGGCCAGCGGAGACCTTGAAGTCGCCCCACTCCAATCGTACTTTAACGTATCGACTGCCTGACAATCTGGGCTCGTCGGGTGCGGCTTGGGTCTTTTCCAAAAGGCCGGGCTTGCCCGAGGGGCCGCTTTTGCTTTCGGAAGTCCATAGATGAACAAGATTCCCATGACCTCGGACGGTTTCGGCCGGCTGGAAGAGGAGTTGAAGAACCTGAAATCGGTTGAGCGCCCGGCCGTGATCCGTGCGATCGCCGAGGCGCGCGAGCATGGCGACATCTCAGAGAACGCCGAGTACCACGCCGCGCGCGAGCGGCAGAGCTTCATCGAGGGCCGCGTGCTCGAGCTCGAGGACAAGATCGCGCGCGCCGAGGTGATCGATCCCTCCAAGCTTTCCGGCAAGGTGATCAAGTTCGGCGCCACGGTCACCCTGATCGACGAGGATACCGAGGAGAAGAACGTCTATCAGATCGTCGGCGAGGACGAGGCCGACATCAAGTCGAAGCGCCTCGCCATCACCGCGCCGTTGGCGCGCGCGCTGGTCGGCAAGTCGGTCGGCGATACCGTCGAGGTGACGACACCCGGCGGGTCCAAGTCCTACGAGATCTCCAAAGTCCAGTTCAAGTAAGCGACCGCATGCGGGCGCGGTCCGGCACGAGGTCGCGGCTGTGCTTTGCGCTGGCCGCGTTCGCGCTGCTGATCGCATCCGGCGGTGCGCGCGCCTTTGCCGATGACGCCTATCTCCTGGCATTGACCTGGCAGCCCGGCTTTTGCGCCGGTCATGCGACGCTGGCCGAGTGCAAGACGGTGGCACCGCGTCTAGTGCTGCACGGGCTCTGGCCGGACTGGGACATCAACGGCGACGGCAAGCGCAACGATGCCGACGATACCTGCGTCGCCGGCAATGGACGCGCGGCCATCCTCGACATCGAGAGGAACGGCGCCGCCGGCTGGCCGAAACTGCCGCCGGTGGCGCTCTCGCCCGCCAGCCGTGGCGATCTCGAAGGCGTCATGCCCGGCATCGCCGCCGGTCTCGACCGCCACGAATGGTGGAAGCACGGCACCTGCTCGGGTTTGAAGCCCGACGACTATTTCGCGACCGCAGTGCTCCTGGTGCGGCAGGTCGAGCGCGGGCAATTGGCAAAGCTGCTGGCCGCGAAGGCCGGCGCCGATGTCCCGCGCAACGCGCTGCTCGATGCCTTCGCCGCGGATTACGGCAAGGCCGCGACGCGGGCGCTCACCCTCGATTGCGCGAAATCGGCCGACGGTTCGGCATTGCTCGAAATCCGCATCAGCCTGCGGCGCGAGGCGGTGACGCAAGGTCTGAACGCCGACAGCCTCGCCATCCCGGAGAAGCCGGCAAGAGGCGATTGCGCGCAGATACTCCACATCCCCGACGCGCCGAAGCCCTGAACAAGCGACGCTACGCCTGGATCGGAGTGGATTTCATCACGCGCCCGAAGCGGCGCGCGATTGCTTCGGCTCCTCGACCTCGATCGGCACGCCGGGAAGCTGCTTGGAGCTGCGGATCGCCAGCGCGGATTTCACGTGGCTCACGTTCGGCGCCGGCGTGAGGTTGGTGGTGAGGAATTTCTGATAGGCGTCCCAGTCATGGGCGACCACCTTCAGGAGGAAGTCGGTCTCGCCTGCGAGCATGTGGCATTCGCGGACCAGCGGCCAGGTCGCGACCAGGGCCTCGAAGGCCTTGAGATCCGCCTCGGCCTGGCTGTTCAGTCCGACATGGGCGAAGACGGTGACGCCGTAACCCAAGGCCTCCGGGTTGACATCGGCATGGTAGCCCTTGATGTAGCCCGCTTCCTCCAACGCTCGCACCCGGCGCAGGCAGGGCGGGGCGGAGATGCCGGCGCGGGCGGCGAGATCCACATTGGTCATGCGCCCATCGGCCTGCAGGTCGGCCAGGATTCGGAGGTCGATCTTGTCGAGCTTGGCGCGGCGCATGAAATCTTCC
>DASZYM010000566.1:0-12235 GCA_035545355.1 Dongiaceae bacterium | reverse complement strand
TAGCCGAGCTTGGCCAGGATCGCGGTCGCGACGCTCCCCACCCCGCCGGCGGCGCCGGTGATCAGCACCGGACCGTTGGCCGGCTTCAACCCGTGATCCTCCAGCGCCATCACCGAGAGCATCGAGGTGAAGCCGGCGGTGCCGATCGCCATCGCGCGCCGCGCGTCGAGGCCCTTGGGCATCGGCATTAGCCATTCGCCCTTCACCCGCGCCTTCTCGCCATAGCCACCCCAGCGCGCCTCGCCGACGCGCCAGCCGGTCAGGATCACCGGATCGCCGGGCTTGAAGGCGGGATTAGCGCTGTCGATCACCGAGCCCGCGAAATCGACGCCGGGAATATGCGGGTATTGCCGCACCAAGCGCCCCTGCCCCATGAGGATGAGGCCGTCCTTGTAGTTGAGGGTCGAATGCGTGACCGCGACGGTGACATCGCCGTCCGGCAGCCTCGCCTCGTCCACCTCCTGGATCGACGGCGCGACCTTGCCGTCCTTCTCCTCCAGCATCAGGGCCTTGAACATCACGCGTCCTCTCGGTCAGGCGGGTTGCAGTGTCTCCAGGAATCGCACCGGCTCGCCGATCGGGCGATCGAGCAATTCGTCCTCGCGGGCCACGATCCTGCCGCGGATGATGGTGGCCATCACCCAGCCGGTGATCTTCATCCCGGCATAGGGCGTCCAGCCGCATTTGGTGCGGATCCAGTCGTTGGTGATCTCGCGCCGTTTCTTCAGATCGACGATGGCGAAGTCGGCGTCGTAGCCGAGCGCGATGCGGCCCTTGCCGCAGATGTTGTAGATCCGCGCCGGGCCGGCGCTGGTGAGATCGACCACGCGCTGCAGGCTGAGGCGGCCCTCGTTCATGTGGTGGAGCATGATCGGCAACAGCGTCTGCACGCCGGGCATGCCCGAAGGGCTCTGCGGATAGGGCTTGGCCTTCTCCTCCCTGGTGTGCGGCGCGTGGTCGGAGCCGATGCAATCGACCACGCCGTCGCGCACCGCCTGCCACAAAGCCTCGCGGTGCCGGGCGTCGCGCACCGGCGGGTTCATCTGTGCGAAGGCGCCGAGGCGCTCGTAGCATTCCGGCGCCGCGAAGGTCAGGTGATGGGTCAGGCATTCCATCGTCGCGACGTCCTTGTGCGCGGCGAGGACCGGAACCTCATCGGCGGTCGAGACGTGCAACACATGGATGCGGCGGCCGTATTTGCGGGCGATCGCGGTGATGCGCCTGGTCGCGCGCAGCGCCGTCTCCTCGTCGCGCCAGACCGGATGCATGGCGGGATCGGCACCGTTCTTCACCAGCGGCAGGCGCTCGCGCAGGCGCTGCTCGTCCTCGGCATGGATCGCGACGCGGCGCCGGCCGTTGGCCAGCACCTTCTCCAGGCTCTCATCCTCGGCGACCAGCAGGCTGCCGGTCGAGGAGCCCATGAAGATCTTCACCCCGGCGCAGCCCGGCACCAGCTCGGTCTTGGCCAGCGTGTCGACATTCTCCTCCGAGGCGCCGACGAAGAAGGCGTGATCGACCCAGGCCCGGCCCTTGGCGCGCGCCAGCTTGTCGGCGATGTCCTTGCCGTCGAGCGTGTTGGGATTGGTGTTCGGCATCTCGAAGACCGCGGTGACGCCGCCGATCGCCGCACCGGCCGTGCCGCTCTCCAGGTCTTCCTTATGGGTGAGGCCGGGCTCGCGGAAATGCACCTGGGTGTCGATGGCGCCGGGCAGGATCGTGAGGCCGGCGGCGTCGAAGCTGGCCGCGGCTTTCGCCCGCGCCAGGTCGCCGAAGGCGGCGATTCGGCCGCCGATGACGCCGATATCGGTGCGTTCCGGGCCGTTGACGGTCCAGACCGTCGCGCCGAGGACCGTCAGGTCAAATGCTTGCTGCATGCCGCTGCTTTCCGGGCCTTTCCGGCGTCTGACTCGTGCCGGACTGATGTCTAAGGCCCGGAACCGGCCTGCGCAAGCCCGTGACCTCTCCGCCGGGTTGGGATAGAATGCCGGAAAAGGACGGAGAGCGGATTGAGCGTGATCACCGGCGTCAACGAAATGCGCGTGAAGCTCGAGGAGCTGCGCTCCGAACACCGCGACCTCGACGACGTGATCCAGCGCCTCTCCGAAACCTCGCCCTTCAACCAGCTCCAGATCCAGCGGCTGAAGAAGCGCAAGCTGGCGCTCAAAGACCAGATCACCAAGCTCGAGAGCAAGCTGCTCCCCGACATCATCGCCTAGAGCCGCTAGCCGGCGCGCGCACCGCCGCGGTGGAGCGCCACGCCCGCCATCACCAGCGCGATTCCCGTCACCTCGCCATGGCTCGGCACCTGGCGCAGCACCACGATCCCGATCAGCGCCGCCATCGCCGGCAACAAAGCCAGCAGCAGCGCGAAGCTCGCCCGCGGCAGCCGCGCCATGGCGAACTGGTCGCAGACATAGGGGATGACCGAGGAGAGCACGCCGACTCCGAAAGCGGCGGAGAGCAGGACCGGATCGCGCAAGGCCGGGACCGCATCGCCCAACCCGACCGGCAGCGCGGCGACCAAGGCGACCAGCATGGCGCCCGCCAGCCGATCGGTGCCCCGCATCCCGCCCGATCCGGCGATGCGGTGGCCGAGCAGCACATAGAGCACGAACAAGGCGGCATTGGCGAAGGCGAAGACGAAGCCTAAGGGATCGCCGCCGATCCGGAGCCGGGTCAGCAGCGCGACGCCCGCCACCGCCAGCGCGAAGGCGGTGAGGTTGCGCCGGCTGCGCAATCCCGCCGCGGCCAAGGCGACGGGCCCGAGGAACTCGATGGCGCCGACGGTCGCCAAGGGCAGGCGCGCGATGGCGAGATAGAAGACGAGGTTCATCGCGGCCAGGGTCGCGCCCAGGAGCACGACGTCGCGCCGCTCGGCCGCGCTCCAACCGCCGAGCCGGCGCCACGGCCGGCGCCAGGCGGCGAACACGATCGCCGCGGCGGCGATCCGCAGCAGACCGACGCCGAGCGGCGGGATTGCGGCGAAGAGCAGCACCGCGAGGCCGGGGCCGAGATAATGCGCGACCGCGCTCACCAGGAAGAACGCGAGCGGCGGCACGCGGTCGACGGCGCTCGCGCCGGCCGCGCCGCGCCAAATCGTGGGTTCGCTCATGCCGGTCAAAATAATGCTGGCCGGCCCGGCCGGTGGATGCCTTGATGAAGGCATGGTCGATATTCGGCCTTCGGAACGACGGAGAAGCCGCGATGACGCCTTCGATCCCGCAGATCCTGCGCGATCCGCGCAATGTGAAGCTGCTGAAGCTGCTGCGCGCCGATCCCAGGATCGGCATCGCCGCCCTGGCGCGGCGCATCGGCATGTCGGCGCCGGCGGTCCGCGAGCGGGTGCAGCGGCTGGAGGAAGCCGGTGTGATCAAGGGCTATGGCGTCGAGCTCGATGCGAAGGCCTTGGGCTATCCGATCTGCACTTACGTGCGGGTGCGGCCGATGCCGGGCAAGCTGCCGAAGATCGCCGAGCTCGCGCGCCGCATGCCGCAGGTGGTCGAATGCCACCGCATCACCGGCGAGGATTGCTTCATTATGAAGATCTTCCTCGAAGACCTGGACGGGCTGGACCGGATCCTCGACCGCTTCCTGGCCTATGGCCAGACCACGACGGCCCTGGTGCAATCCACGCCGGTGCCGCCGCGCAGCCTGCCCTTGCCGGGGGAGGATCGCGGCTGACCCGCAGCCATCGGGCGGATTCGCAGTGACAACGGGTCACATATAGCGCGGGGAAAAGGCTTCCTAGATTGTCGCCCGGTTGATGGTCGCCGATCGGGTGGCACGTGGCTGAGGCTGACGAAAGAGGCTGGTTGAGTGCGCTGACGCGGGGCTTCCGCCGCCGCTGCCCGCGCTGCGGCGATGGCCGGATGTTCTCCGGCTACCTGACCGTGCCGGAATCCTGCCCGGCTTGCGCGCTGGCCTTCGAGCCTTTGCGCGCCGACGACGCGCCCGCCTATTTCACCATCTTCATCGTCGGCCATGTGATCGTGATCGGGCTTCTGGGCCTCGAGAAATACGATCACCCGGCGCTCTGGCTGCAGACCGCGATCTGGATCCCGCTGACCATCGTGCTGACCTTCGGCCTGCTCCCCTTCGTCAAGGGCGCGGTGATGGGTGCGATCTATGCCAGCCATGCCGGCCGGCGCCGGCGGCATCCGGCCGAGTAGACTTCAGGCCTTCGCCTCGAAAATCGTATAGAGCTTCTTGACCGGCTCGACCGTTTCCCAGGTTCCCGAAAAACCACTGGGGATCACGAAGCTGTCGCCCTTCGCGAAGGTCTCGGCCTTGCCGCTCGCATCGGTCAGCACGCATCTGCCTTCGAGGATGGTGCAGAACTCGTTCTCCGAATAGCGCACGCGCCATTTGCCGATGCTCGATTCCCACACTCCGGCGAAGAACTGACCGGTCGTGTCCGTGAAATAGTTCTGCAGCCGCGTCGCCGGACGGCCGGAGACGATGTCGTTCGGCGTGCCGGTCTCCACCGCCGGCGGATTGGCGCCGAAGCGCAGGATCGCTGTCGTCATGGTCTTCCCTATCGCCCTCATTGCGGTGGGGACTCTTAGCACGCCCGCTTTCTTTGACCATAGGGGGCGGCGTCCCTATAGTCCCGGCAACGAGGTCAGGGCGTCGCAGGTTTCCTTGGAAGAGAAAGTCGGCTGGAGCAACGTCTTCAAGGACGGGCTCGCTCTCTACACCATCATGCTCAATCTCGGCATCGGCCTGCATGCGGTCGATGTTTTCATCGTCACCACGGTGATGCCGTCGATCGTGCGCGATATCGGCGGCGCCAGCTACTATTCCTGGACCACCATGCTCTACATGGTGGCCTCGATCATCGGCGCCGCGACCGGCTCGCCGCTGAAGGGCAAGCTCGGCGCGCGCCGCGCCTATTGCCTGGGCTCGCTGCTGTTCCTGTTCGGCTCGGTGTCCTGCGCGCTCAGCCCGACCATGGTCATCCTGCTGAGCGCACGGCTGGTGCAGGGTTTCGGCGGCGGCCTCATCATCTCGCTCTCAATGGCACTGGTCAGCGAGCTCTATCCCGAACGGCTGCGCAAGCGCATCCTGGGCCTGATCTCCAGCACCTGGGGCGTCGCCGCATTGGTCGGGCCGGCGGTCGGCGGCACCTTCGCGCAATACGGCTTCTGGCGCGGCGCCTTCTGGATCAATGCGCCGATCATCCTGGGCTTCATGCTGACGGCCTGGTTCCGCCTGCCCGAGGGAACCGCCGCGGCGGTGAAGAAGATCTTCCCCTGGCGCCGCATGGGGCTGCTGGCGCTGGGCGTGCTCTGCGTCGGCATCGCCAGCGACTGGAAAGCGCTCGCCATCCAGCTCGGCCTCATCACCAGCGCCGGCGAGGTCACCGACCTTTTCGTGCAAGGCGCGCTGGTGGTCGCCGCGGTGCTCATGGTGTGGCAGACCCTGCGCCTCGACGCGGCGGGCAGCTCCAAGATCTTCCCCAGCCATCCCTTCTCGATCCGCACCACCACGGGATCGGCGAGCTGGGCGTTCTTCCTCTCGTCGATGACCCATACCGTCATCGGCGTATTCCTGCCGCTGGCGCTGCAGGTGCTGCATGGGGTCGATCCGCTGGCCGCGGGCTACATGACCGCGAGCCTCGCGGTCTGCTGGACCCTGGCCTCGATGGCGACGGCGCATCTGCACGGCCGCGCCGCCTCGGCCGCCATCGTCGCCGGCCAGGTGATGTGCGTCGCCGGGCTCGGTGCGCTCGCCTTCGGCATCGAGCGCGTCCCGACCTTCGTCGTGCCGATGCTGAACGGCCTGGTCGGCCTGGGCCTCGGCTGCTCCAACCTGCACGTCACCGCGGCCGCCATGATGCATGCCCGGCGCGGCGAGGAAACGCTGACCGCATCGTCGATCCCCACCATCCGCTCGCTCGGCATCGCCTTCGGCGCCGCCGCGGCCGGCGTGATCGCCAACGGCGCGGGCCTGACCGATGCGCTGCGGCACGACGACGTGGAGCGCGCGGTGCTGGCGGTGCTGGGGATCGGCGTGCTGGCGCCGATCGGCGCGCTCATCGTCTCGATCCGCTTCGTCGGCCTGCTCGGCAGCGCGTCGCTCGAGCTCGGCGCCAACCCAGCGGCTAACCCAGGCCAGGCCAGGAGCGCGCCAGACTCGGCCGGCGCGATACACTGAGCCACCAGCGCGAGAGCCGGCGCGAGGCGGCGATCGCGGTCTGGCCCTCGGGCGTCATGGTGAGATAGGCGGCGATCGGCATCAGCGCGATATCGGCGAGGCTCACGCGCGCGCCGAGCAGCATCTCCGCCTGCTCGCCGTCATGCGCCGAGGCCGAGAGCTGCTCGATCGCGTTCAAGGCGTCGTTGACCGGCGTCACCGCCTCCTCCACCAGCCGCATGTCGGTCGAACCGCCGAGGAACGGCGCGAACAGGCGCTGGGTCGCGATCTTGCCGATCGCCGCCGGATGCAGGTAGTCGCGGATGATGCCCTGGGTCTCCACCATCAGCGCCCGGGTCTTCGCATCGGCGGGCTGCAGCGCCGGCCCGTCATAGGCCTCGTCGATATAGCGCAGGATCGAATCGCAGTCGTAGAGCGCGAAATCGTCGATCACGAGCTTCGGCTGCTGGGCGGCGAGATAGCGCAGGAGATCGCCCAGGCGAAAGCCGCGCGACTGCAGGATGTCGGGCTCGATCAGGTGATAGACGACCCCCTTCTCCTCCAGCGCGACGCGGGCCGCGCAGACGAAGCTGCTGTTGGCCGGGCCGTGCAGTTCGATCTCCGACAAATCCTACCCCCTGGGTTTCGCGGGCACGTTACCGGTCGCCGTGAAAGCCGGTCAACGCTCTCGGTGGCGCATGCTATGATCGTCGGATGAACGATCGGCCCGATTTCGACTTCCTGGCCTTCTGCCGTCCGGGCCTGACGCTCAAGACCCGGGACCGCCGCGACGCCCGCATCCTCGAGGTCGATCTCCAAAGCGGCATCATCACCGGCGAGGTGCCGATGCTGGGCGCCTGCGCCTGGCGGGCGGACGGGCGATACAAGGACGCCCCTGCCGGCGCCGCCGGTCCCTGGGACTTGATGCCGCCCGCAACCGAGCCGGCGGTGGAACGGCGCGGCCGGTCGCTGATCGCGGCGCTCAACAGCGGCGAGGACAATCCCGGCTGCTGCGACTAGCCTAGCCGACCGCGGCCGGCTGGCGCGGCGCGTTGTTCAGCGCGCGCAGCGCACGCTGGCGGTGATCGGGCACGACCAGGGTGATGGTCGTGCCGGCGCCGAGCTGGCTCATGATGTCGAGGCTGCCGTGGTGGAGATCGGCGATCCCCTTCACGATCGAGAGGCCGAGGCCGGTGCCGCGATAGCGCCGGGCCATGTCGCTGTCGATCTGGCCGAACGGCGACAGAGCGGTGGCGATATCGGCTTCGGCGATGCCGATGCCGGTGTCGCGCACGGTGAGGGCGACGGCGCCGCCCTCCACCTGGCGATAGCCGATCTCGATCCGGCCGCCGGAGGGCGTGAACTTCACCGCATTGGACAGCAGGTTCAGCATGGCGCGGAACAGCGCGCGGCTGTCGGCGATGATGCTGACCGGCACCGCCGGAAGCTGGACCTCCAGGGCCAGGCCCTGCTCGCCGGCCTGGTGGCTGACCTGGCGGACCGCATCCTTGACGATCGCCGAGCAGTCGCAGACTTCCAGCCGGAGCTGCATCTTGCCGGCCTCGATCTTGGAGAAGTCGAGGATGTCGTTGATCAGGCTGAGGAGATGCAGGCCGCTCTTGCGGATGTCGCGGATGTAGCTGCGGTAGCGCTCGTTCTCGATGGCGCCGTAGAGCTCGACCTCCAGCACCTCGGAGAAGCCGATGATGGCGTTGAGCGGGGTGCGGAGCTCGTGGCTGACATTGGCCAGGAACTCCGATTTCGAGCGGTTGGCGACCAGCGCCTGCTCGCGCGCCTCGATCAGCGCCTGTTCGCGCCGCTTGGCCTGGGTCAGGTCGCGGGTGACGCCGATCTGGCCCTGCCCGTCGGGCATCTCGAAGCGGCGGGATTCGATCAGCCGGCCCTCGGCGTCGCGGTAGAGCTTCCGGTGCGAGGGCTCGGGCACCAGGCTGCCGGGCTCCGCCTCCTCGGCCTCGGCATCGACGATCTCGAAGCCGCCATGCCTGAGCTTCCACTCGATCAGGTCCTGCAGCTTCATCCCGACCCTGAGGATCCCCGGCGGGAAGCGCCACATCCGCTCGTAGGTGCGGTTCCAATGGCGCATCTCGCCGTCATTGCGCATGACGACGATGCCTTCGTCGATCGATTCCACGGTGATGCCGAGCAGGCTCGCCGCCTGCTGCAGGCTCTCGTTCTTCGCGGCGACCAGGCGCGCATTGGCTTCGGCGGCGCGGCGCGCGCTGAGGATCTGGTCGAGCGCGATCGCCGCCAGGATCGCCAGCAGCACGGTCACCAGCACGATCGGCACCAGCAGGCGATGGATCAGGCGCTGGCCGGGACGCGGCGGCGTCCAGACCAGGTAGCCGAGCGCCGCGCCGTCGGTGCCGACCAGCGGGCGGCCGACCTCGCTCCGGCCGAGCGCGGGCGCGACGCGGAGCTGCTCGACCCGGGTCGCCGTCGAGATCGCCTTCAGCGTGGCGGGGTCGATGGCGTTCAGCAGCACCAGCACCGGATGGCTCGGCATCGCGACCGGACCGGAATCGAACGGCGTCACCGCCGAGGCGGCGGCGAGATAGAGCGTGTCGCCGATCCGGAGCACGGCATGGACCGAGGCCGGCGTGCGCCCGGCGCCTTTGCGCGCCGCCGCGGCGAGGCGCTCGAGCCCGTCCGCGCTGTCGAGCCGGGCGCCGCCGCCGAGCTCGCTTGCGTCGAGGAAGCCGTAGAGCACGCGGTTCGCATCGTCGAGGACCAGCGCGCCGGCGAGCTGCGGATAGCTGCCGGCCAGCGTCTGCGGCCCGAGATTGGCCCTGGCCCATTGCGGCGAGAACCGGATCGCCAGGTTATCGACCGCCTCGTCCCACCAGGCGTAATCGTGGCTGATCGATTCCAGGTTCTTCACCCGGTCGCCGATCTGCGCCGCCACCTCCTGCCGCGAGGCCTCGGCGGCTTCGCGGTCGAGGCTGACGCCGCCGAAGAAGATCAGCGCGAAGACCGAGCCCACGCCGATCACGAAGAGCATCAGGATCGGCGAGGCCGGGCGCCAGCGCGCCAGCCAGCGGCGCATCCGGCCGCGCTCCGCCGGATCGCGCTGGGCGAAGCCGGCCGCGACGGAGCCAGTCTGCGGATCCTCGTGAATCACGGATGTTCGGTCCTCGGGCCGAAGGCCGGCGAGTTTAACAGCGATGGATCGGCGGCACAGCGGGATAAGCCGCCGAGCAGGGTGAACCGGGTGGCGGCCGATCGCCCCTTCCGCAGGCCGATTTGGCCCGTTGCCGCAATGCAACACCGCGGAAATGATTTTATATGACAATAAGTTAAACCGACCCCACCGACGAGGTTAACGCGCTTGACTTTTCGCGCCTGCAGCATCATCTTTTGCACTGCGGCAACGGAAATCTCCCCTGACAGTACGTTGCCGCGACGCCCCTCATGGGCGTTTCCTCCCAGAACTTGGGCCGTGCCAATGCACGGCCCTTTTTTTGTTTGCGCTTTCATGACGCCGGAGTTGCGGCCTCTCAGGGGGCGGACGTGTCACCTTCGCCGAGCATGCGCTGCAGCAGCACGCTGTCGACCCAGCGCCCGAACTTGAAGCCGACCGATCGGAAGGTGCCGACCGGGGTGAAGCCGAGCCGGCGATGCAGCGCGATCGAGGCGGCATTCGCGCTGTCGCCGATGACGGCGAGCATCTGCCGCTTGCCGGCGCGCGTCGCCTGGTCGATCACCGCCGCGAGCAGCCGCGTGCCGATGCCGCGCCCGGTCGCCGAAGGCGCGAGATAGATCGAATCCTCGACCGTGTAGCGATAGGCGCTGCGCGGCCGATAGGGCCCGGCATAGGCATAGCCGAGCAGGCCCGATGCATCGCAGGCGACGAGATAGGGCAAGCCGAGATCGGCGATGCTCTTCCAGCGGCGCTGGAACTCCTCGCGGCTCGGCGGTTCTTCCTCGAAGCTCGCGGCGCCGGTCAGCACGTGGCCGGCATAGATCTCGCAGAGGGCGGGAAGATCCACAGCCTCGGCCGGACGGATCGACACCCGTTCGCGGCGCGCGCTGTCGAAGGCGACGCTCATCGCCGGCGGATCAAGACCGGCGCCTCACGCGCCAGCAGCGCGATCAGCCGGTCCATGCGCCGCGCGGTCTCGCGGAAATGCGGCAGGCGCTCGAGCGTCTGCTCGTCCATGTAGATCGAGCGGTTGATCTCGATCTGCAGCACCTGGATGCCTTCGGTCGGCCGGCCGTAATGCTGGGTGACATAGCCGCCGGAATAGGGATTGTTGCGCCGGACATTGGCGCCCTCGGCCCGGAGGCAGCGCTCGACGGCGGCGGTGACGGATTCGCTGCAGGAGGCGCCGAAGCAATCGCCGAGCACGAAATCGACGCGGTTGCGCCCGGCATCGCGCTCGCCATGCCCGCCGACCGACGGCATCGAATGGCAATCGATCAGCAGGCAGCCGCCGAAGCGCTCGCGGTTCTCCGCGATCAGCGCGGCAAGCGCCTTGTGATAGGGGCGATAGCAGGTCTCCAGCCGCCGCTCGGCCTCGGCGAAGGGGAGCTTGGCGCCGTAGATCTCGCGGTCGTTGGCGGCGAGGCGCGGGATGCTGCCGAGCCCGGCGGCGACCCGCGGGGAATCGGTGACCGCGCCCGCCGGCAGCGCGTCCTCGAACATCTGCGGATCGAGCTCCAGCGCCTCGCGGTTGGCATCGACATAGGTGCGGGGGAAGAGCGCCTTCAACAGCGGCACGCCATGGCCCGGCGCCGTGCCCACCAGCTCGTCGACATAGCAATCCTCGCTCAGGCGCAAGGTGGCATGGTCGAGCTTGGCGAGGTCGAGGAAGGAGCGCGAATAGTCGTTGCCGCTGTGCGGCGAGGCCACCACCAACGGGGTCACGAGCTTCGCCGGCCGGACGACCTCGAAAGTCTCGGCCGGCGCGGTTTCGGCAAGAGGCTCGGCCGGCGCCTCTTCACGCAAAGCGTTGGTGTTGCTCATGCGATCAATTCTTAACAAGTTCCGGCCGCCCTGTCAGCGCGAGATGCTGCCGCGGCGGCGGAATCGGCCGGATTCCCCGATACTTGCAATATTGGGGAGGGGGTGGTATTTCGCCTGCCGCCGGTTCGCCGGCACCGGTCGCGCGCCTTCGGAGCGACATCGCAAAGCGGAAAAAACGCTTTGTTCCCGGGCGGTTAGCTCAGCGGGAGAGCACTACGTTGACATCGTAGGGGTCACTGGTTCAATCCCAGTACCGCCCACCATTTAACCCTCGAAAATCATTCGATTTGCCCGTCTGGCCCGCGGTACTTTTCTCGGACGAGGTGGCACCAAGTGGCAGAACACGGCGGCAACGGGTGTCAAAATCCGTGCAATTTGCGTGCAGCAGTTCCGCGCTTATTCGGCGCCGAATCCCGCACCTTAAGCGCTCGGGTCCGCGGCCCGAAGTGTGCCCACCCAATGAAGACTTGGCGCTGACCGCCATTGTCTCAAGAATCTGAAATGTCTGCGGCTTATGAGCCATGGCGAAACATGCCGTCGCGATCCCGCGCAAGCTACGGCGACACCCGTGGCTGCTCTTTCGAGGCATCGACGCCGGCAGCGTGTCGCAAGACCTTTGCCGGACGATGACCCATCTGGCATTTGCTTGTTTGGGGCTAAGAGGAGAAAACCGGTGGTACGTCAGCTCGACCGACTTGTCTACACGACGATGGTGCTCATATCACCCCGCAACCATCGCGAGACGATGGGACAACTTAGGGACTGCAAATGACCGACAATAAGAACATACGCGATAAGCGCGAGAGCTCGAAAGTCGCGGCCGGAGAAGTTCACGAAGTTGACGTTCTGAAGAGGCACTTCCCCAAGGCCTCTGACACCCAGCTCAAACAGGCGATCAAGGACGGCAAGAACAATCGACAGAAGACCTACACACTGCTCGATAAGTATAGATAGTCAGAGCGCCCGTGAGGAGCGCCTGCAGCCGATTTGCGGAGCGGTCTGCCGCACTGTCACCCCGCATGGGGGCCGCCACAACGCCGCCAGCCACCAGACCATGCGCGGCGGGTCGGGCACAGCCATCCAGAAAGCCGCCGGCTGGGCCTCTCCAGCGGTGGA
>DASZYM010000565.1:0-9612 GCA_035545355.1 Dongiaceae bacterium | reverse complement strand
GGCGCTGCTGTTCCTGGAGCGCATGACCTTCAAGGCGGCGCAGATCGTCATCACCACCAACGAGAGCCACAAGCGGATCGCGGTCGAACGCGGCGGCAAAAGGCCGGAGCAGGTCTTCATCGTGCGCTCCGGCCCGGACCTCGCGCGGTTCAAGGTGCACGAGCCCGATCCCGAATGGCGCAAGGGCAAGGCGTTCCAGCTCGTCTATCTCGGCGAGATCTGCAAGCAGGACGGCGTCGATCACCTGGTCCGCGCGGTCAAGATCCTGCGCGACGATTTGAAGCGCGACGACCTGCATTGCGTCTTCGTCGGCGGCGGGCCGCACCAGCAGGCGATCGCCAGATACGCGGTCGAGATCGGCGTCGATGAGATCTGCACCTTCACCGGCCGGGTCAGCGACGAGGATCTCTGCCGCATCCTCTCCTCCGCCGATATCGGCGTCGATCCCGATCCGAAGAACGAATGGTCGGACCAGAGCACGATGAACAAGGTGATCGAATACATGTTCTTCGGCCTGCCGGTCCTGGCCTACGACCTGAAGGAGACCCGGGTCTCGGCCGGCGATGCCGGGATGTTCGTCACCGCCAATGACGAGCGCGCCCTGGCGCAGGGCATCGCCGAATTGCTGGACGATCCCGACCGGCGCCGGCGCATGGGCGAGGTCGGGCGCAAGCGGGTGCGCGAGGCTTTGGCCTGGGACTATTCGGTGCCGCCGCTGCTTGCCGCCTATCGCGCGGTGATGGACCCGAACGACGCCGCAGCGTCGATCGCCGCACCCGAGACGCGTCCGTGATTCCCATCCGGCTGTCGCCGGGCGCCTGGTCGCCGGTGATCCGGCGGATCGCAACGGGATCGAGCGCCCGCCCGGCGATGGCGATCACCTTCGACGACGGGCCGGATCCCGAGAGCACGCCGCATCTGATCGACGCCCTGGCCGAGGCGGGCGCCAAGGCCACGCATTTCCTGCTGGGCGAGCGCGTCGAGCGGCATCCGGAGCTGGTGGCGGCGCTGGTCGCGGCGGGGCACGACGTCTATGCCCATGGCTGGTCGCACGAGCATTACGCGGCGGCGCAAGGCGAGACCGCCGCCGCGGCGCTGGCGCGGAGCGAGGCGCTGCTCGCCCGCCACCGGCCGACGCCCAAGACCTATCTGATCCGCCTGCCCTACAATGCCGGCTTCACCCGCATCGCCATCCATCGCGCGATGCGCCGCTTCCATCCCGACGTCCAGTTCGCCTGGTGGAGCCATGCGATCACCGATTACGACATCGCGGGCACGCGCCGGGGCGAAGCTTCGATCCGCGCCGCGATCGCCGACGTGGTCGCGCAGCTCGACGCCCGGCGCGATCTCCCGGGCGGCGTGCTGCTGCTGCACGACACGCCGGTCGGTCCGCCGGAGGACGCGGCCCGCATGACCACGCGGCTGCTGGTGCCCGAAGTGATGCGGGTGCTGAAGGCGAAGTCCTTCGACCTGGTGGCGCTGAAGCCGCAGCTTCCGGCCGCGGTCTCGCGCTTCTTCTTCCGCTCGCCGCCGCCGGTGACGGTGATGGCGGCCGGTCAGGCCGGCTTCTTGTAGGGATTGCGCAGGCCGAGACGGAGCAGCGTGTTGCGCGCCCATTGCCGCGCATCCTGCCAGGCGAAGAAGGCGGCCTCGCCGCCGCCGAAATAGCTTTCGAGCGCCGGGATCCCCGAAGGCACACGCGCGCGGCGCACGCGGAGCTGTTCCCGGAAATAGTCGCGGTATTCGCGATCGCTCTGTCCGGCGAAAGGCGCGGTGACGCGGTCGTCGGCCGGGTGGATCGCCACATCGCCGTTCCTGTAATCCGGCACGGCGGTGAACGGCGTGACCGCGCGGCCGTCGAAGTGCAGCGCGAGGCCCCGATCGCAGACCGGGTCGAAATCCAGCCGGTTCCCGAAATAGGTACCGTTCGGCAGATAGAAGTTGCCCAGCGAATAGGCGACGGTCTTCCCGCCGAAGCGCTCGATCGGCTGGATGACATGCGGGTGATGGCCGATGACGAGATCGACGCCGCAGTCGAAGGCGCGGCGGGTCCAGGCGCGGTCCGCCGGGAAAGGCAGCCGCGAGAATTCGTAGCCCCAATGCACGACCGCGATCAGCACGGCATCGGGAAGGGCGCGGCGCGCGGCTTCCAGGCGCTGCAGCGCGCGGCGCGGCGCCTCGATCGCGATGCGGCCGCGCCGCCGCCAGCGCAGGGGATCGGTCGCCGGGAAGCAGATGCCGACCAGCGCAAGCCTGCGCCCGCCGATCGTACGGAGGACGGGTGCGCCGGCGCGCGCGCCGATCACCGTGACATCGTCCCGCGCCCGGTCGGGCGGGACGATCTCGGCGAAGTCCTCGTAGTGGTTGTTGGCGATGGTGACGATCGCCGGGGCGAGCGCATCGAGCACGCCGGGCATGCTGGCGAGGTTGAACTTCAGCGCGGAGCGCGGTTTCGCCGCCGCGAAATCCGGGACGATCGGTCCCTCGAGATTGACCACCGGCACGCTGTCCCCGAGCCAAGCGCGAAAGCCGGCGAGGCGCGGCGGATTCCAGGCCGGCGCCGTCAGGTCGCCGAGGAAGGTGAGCGATGGCGCCGCCGCGGTCATGCAAAGGCCGCGCGGTAGATGTCGTGCAGCCGGCGGAGCGCCTGTGCGTCGGTGAAGTTGTCGGCGATGCGCTGGACGGTGGCGCGCGATGCGGCGGTCCAGTCGGCCGCGTTCCAATGGGCGGCGATCCAATCCACCGCAGCCTCGAGCCGGGCGCGGTCGTCGAGGATGCAGCCGCAATCGCCGACCACATCGGCCGAGAAGCCGTGCCGCGTCACGATCGGCACGCAGCCGCGCGCCATCGCTTCGGTCAGGGCATTGGAATGGCCCTCGCCGCGCCAGAGGCTGAGGAAGATGAAATAATGCGCCCGGTCGAGCCGGGCATAGATCTCGCTCGGCGGCAGCGCGCCGGCATAGTCGATCCAGGATTCGTTGCCGCCGGCTTCCTCCAGCAGCGCCGCCACGGCCGGATCGCGCCGGCCGATCAAAGTGAGCGTGGTCCCGGGCAGCCGCGCGCGCAGAAGCCGCGCCAGCTTCACCGCGGCGGGGGCACCCTTCGCCTCGGAGACCAGGCCGACATAGACGAGATGCGGCCCTTGCGGCGCGAAGCCCACGCGCATCTTCAGCTCGGCGGCAGGGATCATGTTGGGCAGCCAGAAGCGCGGCTTGCTTGGAACGATCTCCTCCAGAAAAGGGTCGTAGGGTTTTCCTTCATAGGCGACGACGTGGGCGAGGCGGAGCGCCCAGCGGAAGGTCGCCCGGTTCACCGGCCCGCCGGCGAGGTAGAGCCGGCGCTGGCTCCCGGCGCGGATGTCGAGCACGGTCCTGAAGCCCTTGAGGCGCGCCAGCAGGACGAGGGCGCATTCCCAGGGCATGAACTGCTTGGAGAGCGGCGTGAAATGGATCGCCGCGCCGCGCGAATCGCCCGCCAGAATCGCCAGGCCGATGCCGCAGAAGGACCGGAGATAGCCGAGGGCCTTGGCCAGGATGCCGCCCTCGACCTCCGGGTAGCGGAGCGCGCCGGCTTCGGCGCCGAGGCGCCGCAGCAGCGCCAGGTTGCGCAGATTGGCGCTCTCGAAGCCGCCGCGGGCGGGCTTCCCCGCCTCGGCCACCGGCCCGCAGATCAGCACCTTTCGCAAGCCGGCGATCGGCGGCAAGGCGGCGGCGCTGTCCATGGTGTCGGCCATGGCGCTTTATACACGGTCCATCGAATGCCGCGCTATGCGCGGCGGGCCGCTCGAAGCCCGCGCTATTGCGCGGCGAGTCGGCTGATGAAGATCGGCGCCTTGCCGTTGGGCAGGCGATAGGGCGTCTCGCGCAGGTCGAAGTCGAGTCGGATCGAGCGCGGCGCCTTGCGGTAGAAGTTCCGGCTGATCATGCCCAGCGTCTCGTCGCCGCAATGGCCGCGCGCCACCACCACGACCTGCACATGGTCGAAGGCCTGCTGCACGAACTGGGCGGTGGCGATGCCGGAAACGCCGTTCAGGATCTGGCCGAGCGCATAGACCCTGGCGCCGTTGGCGAGCTGCAGCACGTCGGAGGCGCGCCCCTCGATACCGGCGAAGGGTGCAACGCCGAGCTCGATGCGGGTCAGCAGCTCCGGCGTCGCGGCGCCGGTCGCGGTCTCGGGTAGCAAGGCGATGTCGCCGGTATCGTAGCGCACCAGCGGCTGCGCGCGGTTCCAGAGGCTGGAGCCGAGGATGCGCGCGGCACCGCCGCTCTCGGGCATCAGCTCCGGCGCGCCGTAAGGAAAGACGAAGCGATAGTTGCCGTCTTCCAGCGAATAGGCCGCGGTCACCCGCTCGGCCATGCCGTAATGGTCGAGCAGTGTCGCGCCGAAGACCGCGCGCACCCGCTTGCGCAGGCCCGGCCGCAGCGTCTCCGACGAGGTCATGGCGACGGCGAAGCGCAGCCTGGAGCCGGCATCCTCCGCGAGGCTGGTCAGCAGCTCGAGGCTGCTCGGATAGGCGAACACCACGTCCGGACGGAAGGCGGCGAGCTCCGCGGCGAAGGCCGCGAAATTGGCGGCGCTGAGATGGTAGGAGGACAGCATCAGCCGCCGCGCCGAGGCCCGGCGCCAGAACGGCCCGGCCTGGTCGTTGGGATCCTTGATGACCTCGCCGCGCAACACCGCGATTCGCGATCGCGCGAGATCGATACCGGTCTTGGCGACCAGCCAGTCGATGGTCGCCTGCTCGATCACCACCGAGCGCGGCGAGCGGGCAAGGCGCAGCGGATGGCCGGACGATCCGCCGGTCGAGGCGCCGACCGACATGACGCCGCGCGCCCGGTAGCTGCCGGCATGGGCCTGCAGCATGTCCTTGGTGAGGACCGGATAATCGGCGGCCGAGGCCAAACCGGCCGAGGCGCCGTAGCCTGGGACCTCGGCCGCCCAGCCGAGCATGCGCGCCAGCAGCCGGTCGCGCAGAGCCGCGCGCCCGGCCTCGTCCATCGCCTCGGCCTCGTCGAGCAAGGTGCGGAACTGCGCGTAATAGACCGGGTTGCGCCGGATCAGGTCCTCGACGAGCGGCACGCGTTTGAGAAACTGCAACATCGGCGAGGTGCGTCGAGCCTCCGGAGGCCGCTCAGCGCGACCGGGACCCCCCATCTTGCGACGAACGGGGCCGGTTGTGAACGCGGTCGCTGATCAAACGATCCCGACGCCCTAGAGGTTCACCGGAAGCGGTCGGGCACCCGCACGCGATAGGACCGGCGATAGGATCATTCCGGCGACGGGCTGGGCGTGGTGCCGAACAGGTCCACCGCCGAAGGCTGCTTGCCGTTGAGGTCCGGGACGAAGATCACGTCGCCCGGCAGCAGCGGAATGTCGAGCTGCGGCGCGGCGCCGGTCAGGGCCTTGCGCAGATCGAGCACGATCACCATCGGCGTCGAGCCGGTCGAGTGACGCACGACAGTCACCTTGCTGAGATCCGCGGTGTCGGTGAAGCTGCCGGCCCGGCCGATCGTCTGCAGCAGCGAGGCGTCGCCGCTGAGCGGCAGCTCGCCCGGGTTGCGGACGCTGCCCTGGACCACCACCGAATTGGCGCCGAAGGTCTTCACCATGATCGCGAGGTCGGGATTCTTCAGTTGCGACGAATAGACCTTCTTGAGCGCGGCGCCCGCCTGGTCGGGGGTCATGCCGGCAATGGCGAAGTCGCCGGCCAGGGGAAGCTGGATCTTGCCGTCGGGACGCACCGGCACGTTGGTGGCGTTATATTCCGGCGTATAGAAGAAGGTGATGTCCAGCACGTCGCCCGGATGGATGCGATAGCCCTCGCTCTTCACCCGCTGATATTCGGCGTTGAACTGCGCGACCGTGTTCAGCGGAGTCTTGTTGGCAGGGGTGCAGGCGGCCAGACCGAGCAGCAACAAGACGACGAGAAGCTGGGTGACGGTTGATCGCATCTTCATCCTCGTTTCCGGATCCAGGCGGCCGGTCCATCGGCGCGCATGCATGCCGCCTCGGCCACGGCTCAGGATGCATGGCCGGAGGTGACGTTTCGGTTAACCCAACAATGTTTAGACCTTATCGGCCGGGGAGGGTCAACGGGCGGGCTCCGTGCATGGCGTCGCACTCTCGCACCATGGTGATGGAACCTGCATTTCATCCGCCGGTAAAAAGACGCGCCTTCCTTGACGGTTTGCCGGCCCTCCGATAGAACCCTTGCTGTCCAATGTCGCATCGGATGCGCCACTTCCGACGGTTCTCGATGGCCGATTGCAGGACTTTGCCTTCCTTCGCTCCGGCCGCGGCATGTTCCTGTTCCTGAAACAGATCCCGACGGCCGAACGGCTCATCAAGCGCAATCCGCTTTTCTATCCGGAATTCCGCAGACTGCTCGACGAGATGGAGCAGGCCGGCCTGGAGCAGCGCCGGGCGATCGTCGAACGCCTGCGCCGGCGCGTGATCGGCTGGGCGCGGGCACTGCCCGGCTATGGCCATTACGACTTCACACGACCGTTCGGCGAACTGCCATTGCTTTCGAAATCCCGGCTGCAGGAGGAGGCTGCGTGCTTCCAGCGCCGCACCATCGTGCCGCAGCTCGAAGTCTCGACCAGCGGCACCACGGGCCAGCCGCTCAAGCTCAAGCGCTCGATCCAGTCGATGGCGATCGAGCAGGCGATGTTCGACTGGATGACGGCGAAAGCCGGGCTGGATTATGCAAGCTGCAAGGTCGCGATCCTGCGTGGCGACGAGATCAAGGATCCGAACGATCCCAATCCGCCCTACTGGTCCGAGGTGGGCGAGCGGAAGATCGTCTTCTCCTCGATGCATCTCAACGGCCGAACCTTTCCCGAATACGAAAAGAAGCTGCGGGAGTTCCAGCCGGACATCCTGAGCGCCTATCCGAGCAGCCTCGATCTCCTGACGCATCTCGCCGAGCCGCGGAATTCCGCGATGACGTTCAAGCTGGCGATCACCTCGTCGGAGACGCTGGGCGCCGGCCTGCGCCAACGGGTGGCGGCGACATTCGGCGCGCGTCTCCTCGACTATTACGGACAGACCGAGCGGAGCTGCGCCGCCTATTCCTTCGTCGACGGCATCTATCATTTCATCGCCGCCTATGCGCTGGCGGAGCTGGTGCCCGATGCCGAGGGACGGCTCTCGATCGTCGGCACCCCGTTCTGGAACCGCGCGCAGCCGCTGCTGCGCTACGATATCGGCGACATCGCGGTGGTGCCGGAAGGCGGCGATCTCGAGCGCATCGCGCTCGGGCTCGATCCTTTCCTCGGCATCGAGGGGCGGCGCTCGGACTGCCTCAAGCTGGCGGATGGAACGCGGGTCTTCGGCCTCGACCGGATCCCCTCGGGCGTCAGCGGCGCCGCCTCGGTGCAGATCGTCCAGGTGGCGCCCGGCGCCGTCCTAATGGTCGTGGTGCCGAACGCGCGCTACACCGAAGAGACACTCGCCATCCTGCGGCGCAAGTTCTATCTGAAGGTGCCGCAGAACGTGGATCTCCGGATCGACCTGCGCGACTCGCCCTACCGCCTGCCCAGCGGCAAGGCGCCGGTCTTCATCAGCCAGATCCAGGGCGCCGTCTGAGCGACGCATTCAACGAGGCAACGCGCATGTCGAGCTCGCAGCAACCGCCGCTCATCCCCGTCATCCTGGCGGGCGGATCCGGCAACCGGCTCTGGCCGCTGTCGCGCCAGGAATACCCGAAGCAGCTCATCGCGCTCCTGGGCGAGCGCTCGCTGATCCAGGACACCGCCTTGCGCTACGGCGACCGCGCGCGCTTCGGCGCACCGCTGGTGATCGCCAACGACGCGATCCGCTTCACCGTCGCCGAGCAGTTGCAGAGCGTCGGCGTGACGCCGATGGCGCTGGTGCTGGAGCCGGTCGGCCGCGGCACCGCGCCGGCCGTCGCGGTCGCGGCGCTGCTGGCGATGGAGAACGATCCCGACGCGGTGATCATCGTCGCGCCGTCGGATCATGCGATCCTCGACGTGCCGGCGCTGCACCGGGCGATCGCGACCGCGGTCCAGGCGGCACAGGCGGGGCATCTGGTCACCTTCTCGATCCCGCCGTCGCGGCCGGAGACCGGCTACGGCTATATCGAGCATGGGCCGGCCTTGGGCGAAGCCGCCGGCGCTTTTCGCGTCGCCAGTTTCGTCGAGAAGCCGCCGCTTGCCCGCGCCGAGGCGATGCTGGCCGGCGGCACGCATTTCTGGAACAGCGGCATGTTCGCCTTCCGGGCGAAGGACTTCCTCGCCGAGCTCGAACGGTTCCAGCCGGCGATCGTGGCCGCGGTACGGGCCGCGGTCGCCGGGCGCGGCACCGACCTCGACTTCGTGCGGCTCGCCGCCGAGCCGTTCGCCGCGAGCCCCTCGGATTCGATCGACTATGCGGTGATGGAAAAGACGGCGCGCGCGGCGACGGTGCCGCTCGATGCCGGCTGGTCCGACGTCGGCGCCTGGTCCGAGCTCTGGGCGATCTCGCGGCAGGATGCGGCGGGCAACGCCACCCGCGGCGACGTCGTGCTGGAAGGCGCGAAGAACTGCCTGGTGGTCAGCGACCGCCGCCTGACGGCCCTGGTCGGCGTCGAGAACCTGAGCGTGGTCGTCACCGACGACGCCGTCCTGGTCTCGCATCTCTCCGCGGCGCAGGACGTGAAGCGCGTGGTCGAGCGCCTGAAGGAAGCCGGGCGCAACGAGGTGATCCTGCACAAGGTGGTGCACCGCCCCTGGGGCTACTACCAGAACCTCCACGACGGCGACGGCTTCCAGGTAAAGCGCCTGACGGTCAAACCCGGCGCCCGGATTTCCTTGCAGAAACATTTCAAGCGCTCGGAGCACTGGACCGTGGTCGAGGGCACCGCGCGGGTGACCCGCGGCGACGAGACCTTCCTGCTGCAGGCCAACGAATCGACCTATATCCCGCTGGGCACCGCGCATCGGCTGGAGAATGGCGGCGATACGCCGATGACCCTGATCGAGGTGCAGTGCGGGTCCTATCTTGGCGAGGACGACATCCTTCGGCTGGACGACGCCTATGGCCGCGCCGGCGAAGCCGCGGCGCCGCGCCGCAAGCAGGCCTGAACCGGCCCAGGACCGGCAAATTCGAGCGCCGCGGCGGCTCTCCTCACCGACTCGTGTGTGGATCGTGGATTTGCCGTCAGGTGGGATACCAGCGCGGAACGGGTTTGGTTAAAGTGCTGGGCCAATGACGAAGGCGGGCGCCCTGGGGGCGGGGACCCGGCGGGAATAAGTGACGCGCACCGCTCTTTACCGAGTATCAATCAGACGGTCCTTCACTGGGGTGGGGGCCGAGATCCAGGGACGGGGGTCCGGGGTCGATCCGAAGGCGGATCCCCGGCGCGCGGCAACGCGGAGCCGATCGAGGGAATGAGGATATGAACGGGCAGACCAAGCGAGTCCTCGTCACCGGCGGCGCCGGGTTCCTAGGCTCGCATCTATGCGAGCGCCTGCTGGCCGAGGGCTGCGAGGTGCTCTGCGTCGACAACTTCTTCACCGGCCGGCGGGCCAATGTCGCGCATCTGCTGGACAACCCTTTGTTCGAGCTGATGCGCCACGACGTGACCTTTCCGCTCTATGTCGAGGTCGA
>DASZYM010000564.1:0-3803 GCA_035545355.1 Dongiaceae bacterium | reverse complement strand
CGGTCGGCGCGATCCTGGCCGCGATCGAGGAGGCCGGGCTGGAGATCGTCGATCTTACGACCGTCGAGACCGATCTCGAGGACGTGTTCCTGCAATTGACCCGCCGCCCGGCGGGCACCGTCGCCTGAGCGCTCCCGCCGCATCGCGGCTGCCGCGCGCTGCCGCGCTCGTCGCCTTGCTCATGCTGGGCGCCTGCGCGCCGCGCCTGCAGGAGATCGGACCGCCGGTCGATCGGCCGGCGCTGACCGACACCGCCTTCCATACCGCCGACGGCGTCGACCTGCCTTTGCGCAAATGGCTGCCCTGGGAGGAGCCCTACAAGACGAAGCCTAAGGCGATCATCCTGGGGCTGCACGGCTTCAACGATTATTCGGCGGCGTTCGACCTGCCGGGCCATGGCCTGGCGCGGCGCGGCTACGCGGTCTATGCCTTCGACCAGCGCGGCTTCGGCAAGACGCCGGAGCGCGGCGTCTGGGCCGGCAGCGATCAGATGATCGCCGACCTGAAGACCGCGACCAAGCTGCTGCACGCGAAATATCCCGGCCTGCCGCTCTATCTTCTCGGCGAAAGCATGGGCGCCGCGGTCGTCATGGCCGCGGCGGTGACGCCGGACCCGCCGCAGGCCGACGGGCTGATCCTGGAATCGCCGGCGATCTGGGGCTGGCAGACGCAGAACCCGTTCAACCGCGCGGCCCTCAACCTCGCGGCGGAGACGGTGCCGTGGATGACCGTGGTGCCGACCGGCCTGCGCCTCCAGGCCTCGGACAACCGGCAGGCGCTGATCGCGCTCGGCCGCGACCGGCTGGTGATCAAGCAGACGCGGGTCGATACCGCCTATGGCCTGGTCGATCTCATGAGCCGCGCCTATGACGCAGCGCCGAAGCTCGGCGCGCCGCGCTATCTCATGCTCTACGGCGCGAAGGAGGCGATCCTCAACCGGAACGCGGTCGATAAGACCCTGCACACCCTGCCGGACCTGCCGCCCGACCGGGGCCGTGTCGCGGTCTATCGCAACGGCTATCACCTGCTGCTCCGGGACTGGAACGCGCCGGTGATCTACGACGACATCGCGTCGTGGATCGAGCACCCCGAGGCGCCGCTGCCCAGCGGCGCCGACAGCAATCCGGAAACGGTGAAGCAGGCGGCGAAGCCGTAGCGCCGATGCGACCTCTTCCCTCTCCCGATCTCGGGGAGGGGAATACAACGGATGCTACGCCATAAACTTGATGGCGCGCAGGACTTCGAAATAGTCGGCGGCTTCGAACTGGACCGTGCGCGGCGCCGCGAGTTTCGCGCCGGGATACCAGGAGGCGCGATAGGCATCGACCGGCGTCGTGTACTTGATCTCCAGCACGAAGTGCTTGGGCAAGGTGAGCAGGCAGGCGGCGCGGTCGCCCTTGAGCGCGCGGATGACGCCGGCGCGGATCTCTTTGAGAGCGAGGCTCGGCGCAACGCTCAAGGTCGAGGGGCCGATGCCGCGGCTGACCGGCACGGTGACGATCCCGGGATTGATGCGCTGCGCATCGCTGCAGATGCCGGCATCGCCGGAGAGGAAGACCGCCGGCACCTTCACCAGGGCTGCCGCATAGGAATAGATCTGAAACTCCGAGGCGATCTCGCCGTTGAAAGCGAGATGCATGATGCGCAGGCGCAAGGTATGCGCCAGCGGGTTATCGTCGCTGCCGGCCTTGCTGTGATAGCCGACGAAGAGCAAGGCATCGAAGCTCTCGTCCAGCTCCTGCACCATGCTGAAGGGATGGCCGCTCCAGCCGCGGATCAGCCGTGCGCAATCCGGCAGCTTGGCGGCGATGATGTTGCGCCCGGAATCATGGGCATCCTTGATCAGGATCTCCTTAGCGCCGGCTTCGATGGCGCCCTCGCAGGCGGCGACCACCTCGTCGGTCATCCGCTCGCGGAACTCCTGGTAGGTCGCGTGGGTCTTGTCGGCCTCTTCCCAATTGGTGATGCCGGCCGTGCCTTCGATATCGGCGCTGATGAAGATTTTCATGATCTCAGATGTCAGATGTCAGAGGACAGATGTCAGGTCGCGCCTTCTAGCATGGTGCGTCCCTTCTGACATCTGTCATCAGTCATCAGTCTTCTGAATAGCCCGGCAGCTTCCGCCGCGCGGCGGCGATGCCTTCCGGCGGCAGGTTCTCGGCCGCGGCGAATTCCAGCAGCAGCGGCTCCCAGCCGAGCATGTAGTCGAGCACCGCGCCCAAGCCGGCGGGATCCTGCGCCAGGCCGCGCAGCGAGCCGGGCTCGATGCCGGTCAGGCTGAGGAAGCGCTGCAGCCGGTCGTCGTCGGAGGCGATGTAGGCCAGCGCCTGCAGGGCGAGCGTCTCGGGATCGGGCAGGGGAATCTTCGGCGGCATCGGCGCGATCATAGCGACAAAGCGCTGCGCCCGAATAGCCGCTTGACATGCATAGCCATTCAGTTATGGATTATCCATAGCCATCTGGTTATGGGATTTCGATGCGAGACCTGCACAGCGCTCTCTTCCGGTCATTGGCCGATCCGACGCGGCGGGCGATCTTCGAACGGCTCTGCCGCGACGGCGAGCAGACGGTGGGCGCCCTCACCACCAAGTCGGGCGTCTCGCAGCCGGCGGTCTCGAAGCATCTCGGCGTCTTGAAGGAGGCCGGGCTGGTGCGCGACCGCCGCGAGGGGCGCGAGATCCATTACAGCGCGCAGCGCAACGCGCTGGCGCCGCTGATCGACTGGACCAGCCAGATGGCCGGCTACTGGCAGAGCCGGTTCGACAAACTCGAAGACTTGCTGAAAAGGATGGACCAATGAACACCGCCGCGACCGAAACCCGCTCCGTCATCGTCGAACGGGAGATCCCGTTTCCGCCGGAGAAGATCTGGCGCGCCTTGACCCAGCCGCACCTGATCGAGGAATGGCTGATGAAGAACGACTTCCAGCCGGTCGTCGGCCATAGCTTCAACCTGCGCGGCGATTGGGGCGCGGTCGATTGCCGGGTGCTGGAGATCGAGGCGAACAAGACGCTGTCCTATACCTGGGATGCGATGGGCCTGACGAGCACCGTCACCTGGACCTTGACGGCGACCGGCAGCGGGACTCATCTGCGCATGGAGCAGGCCGGCTTCCGCACCGATCAGCAGCAGGCCTTCCAGGGCGCCAAGTATGGCTGGCAGAAATTCTTCGCCAGCCTGGAGCAGGTCGTGGCGCGCGCCGGTTGAGGAGGGATAGGCATGGCGAAAGCGGCGCAAGCGAAGGGCGCGTCACCGTCGCAGATGATCGACGGGCGGATCAAGGAGCTCGGCGATTGGCGCGGCAAGATGCTGGCGCGCCTCCGGGCCTTGATCAAGGACGCCGATCCCGACGTGGTCGAGGAATGGAAGTGGCGCGGCGTGCCGGTCTGGGAGCATGACGGCATCCTCTGCACCGGCGAGACCTACAAGGCGGTGGTGAAGCTGACCTTCGCCAACGGCGCGGCGCTGGAGGATCCGGCCGGTTTGTTCAATTCCAGCCTGGAAGGCAATACACGGCGCGCGATCGACTTTCCCGAAGGGGCGAAGGTCGATGAGAAGGCGTTCAAGGCGCTCATCAAGGCGGCTGTGGCGTTCAACACGGCCAAGAAGGCGAAGGGGAAGGCGAAGTCAAAATAGGCCGTCATGCCCGACCCGGGCATCTGGTTCCCACTGGCACGAGATTGCCGGGTCAAGCCCGGCAATGACGGTTTTTTTAAGCAAGCGCCGCTTTCACGCGATCCTTCGTGAAGGGCAGGTCGGTGAGCCGGACGCCGGTTGCGTCGCGGACCGCATTGGCGATCGCG
>DASZYM010000563.1:0-5621 GCA_035545355.1 Dongiaceae bacterium | reverse complement strand
CGAGCGCCGGGTCGTCGCTCACCCGGTGCTGGCCCCAGGCATATTCGTCGGTGACGCCGAAGCTGACATCGAGCGCCGGCACCTTGCCGCCGACGGTGGCCACGAACTTGTCCGCCGGGATCGAGGTCAGCGGCACGTCGTCGGTCGTGTTGTCGCCGCGGATCCGCGACCAGCCGCCGTCCAGGAACACGTACTCGGAGTCGTACGACATGCCGAGCTCGGCGCCGCGGATATGCGCCCGCGGCACGTTGACCGGCGTCGTGGTGAAAGTGAAGGTCGCGAAATCCATCACCACGTCGCCGTCGATGAAGTTCCGGGCGCGGGTATCGAAATAGCTGCCGCTGAAGCGCAGGTTGTCCCCCGGCATCACCACGTCCTCGAAGTCGAAACGCAGGCCGCCTTCCCAGGTCTTGGTGGATTCCGGCTTCAGGTTCGGATTGGTGACGAAGACGTTGTTGGCGCCGGGGAAGATGTTGAAATGCGTGCCGGAGATGTAGAGCTCGCGGATCGACGGCGCGCGATAACCCTCGCTGTAGCTGCCGTAGAGCGACAGCCACTCGGTGGCTTGCCAGTCGACGCCGACCTTGGGCGTCAGCCGGTCATGGTGCTGGGAATCGAAATCGCCGCTCTCGGGCGTGGTCGCGTAGTAATCCCAGCGCAGGCCCGGTGTGATCGAGAGCTGGTCGAACAGGGTGATGCGGTATTGCCCGTAGAGGCCGACCACGTCCTGATGCGCGTCGGGATTCTGCGGCTCCGGATCGCCGTTGACCCGGCCCTCGCCGGCATCGTGGTAGTACTCGGTGCCGACGGTCAGCGCGTGCTGCGCCCAGCTCGTCTTGAACTTGAACGTGTTGTAGAGGTCGAGGCCGGTCGTCACCAGGTTCGCCTTGCTGGTGCGGTCGTATTCCTGGCCGTCATCGGTCACCGTCGTCTCGTCGCGATAGGCCGTGGCCGAGAGGTTGAGGAGATCGGTCTTCGGGCTGTCGAAGGTGTAATGCGCGCTCTCGGTGTTCTTCCGGATCAGGTGGTCGGCGCGATATTCCAGGTTCCCGTTATCGACATCGGTGGCGATGATGTCCTCGTCGTCGTGGTAGAGGATGCCGCTCAGCTCCAGCCTTTGGCCCTCGCCGGGATTGATGCCGAGCTTCATCAGCCCGCTTCTGCTATCGACCGCGCTGTTATTGATGCGCTCGCCGTTGCCGTTCTCGTAGTCCCCGGAATTGCGGTAGGTGAAGTTGCCCAGGAAATCGACCTGCTTGATCGGCCTGAGCGCGATCGTCTCGCTGGTCATCGGCTCGTCGTCGATCGAGTGATAGCCGCCCTTCACCCGGAAGCCGTATTTGTCGTCGCCGTCCAGGAAATCGCCGGCATCCTTGGTGGTCATGGCGATGACGCCGCCGATCGCACCCGATCCCCAGAGCGTCGAGCCGGTGCCCTTCAGCACCTCGACCTGCTTCAGGAGCTCGGGGTCGTAGAACATGCTGCCGCCATGGGCGGCGCCGACATCCTGCCGCGCGCCGTCCAGCGTCGTGACCACGCGGTTGGTGCCCCAGCCGGTGCCGCCGAAGCCGCGGATATTCGGCTGCGACTGCGAGCCCTTCGGTCCGCCTTCCACCTCGACGCCCGGCAGATCGTCCAGCATGTCGCCGACGGTCAGCGGCTGCTTGCGCTGGATCTTCTCCTGGTCGATCACGTCGATGGTCGCCGGCACCTGGTCCTGCGGCGTCGGATCCTTGGTGCCGGTCACGGTCAGCGGCTGCAGCACCACCGGCTGCTGCGCCTGCGGCTGCTGCGTCTGTGGCTGCGTTTGCGTCTGATCGCCGCCGGTGCCGTCGCTCGGCTGGGTCGCCTGTGCGACGAAGACCGGATTGGCGTTCAGCCAATCCTCGGCCGAAGCAGGTCCGGCCTGCAGCAGCAGCGTGGTCGAAAGGCAGGTCGAGAAAAGTAGAGTGGTGGACCAGGTGCGAGACATGCGAAGGCGACTCCAGAGCTCAGGTTCAGGCGGAAAGGTCCTGGCTGGCTCCGGCTTCGCATCACGCGAAGCGGCACTTGCTGGGTCCGTAGGGCGACCTTTGGCCGGCTGTCCGGCTACTTGGTCAGGATCAGTTTCTCGTTGCGGGTGATGCGCAGGTGATAATCGGCGCCGTTGAATTCGATGACGACCTCGCGGTCCTCGCCGAGGATCTTCGACAGCGGCACGCGCCGCACCGAATCCCCCGGCGGTCCGGAGCCACGCGGTCCGGAATCAAGCCGTCGTTCGGCCGGCCGCGCGCGACCCGCGTCGGCGCGCCCCGGCGGCAAGCGCCCTGACGTCATCGCCTCCATCCCTGGCCCGCGGACGAACCCCGCGCGCCACCCCGTCTCACGATCAGTTGCGAACCATTCGCAATCGATAAATTTCTGTAACCGAGCCGCCGGTCAGATGCAAGTAAGAATTATTATCATTCCTGACACCAGCGAAAAGCGCACGCGGACGGCGCGTTATAGCCCCACGGCGGGCCGCCGTGCAGCGGAACCAGCGCGCTCCATCCTTCTCCCTCTCCCCAACGGGGAGAGGGTCGGGGTGAGGGCATAGCGATTCAGTCTGATGGCTTCCGATTCTAAAGCCTCGCGCGCTGGGCGCGGACCGGAAGCATCCGGGCGAGCAGCCCGTCTCTCAGCACATATTGGTGAAACAGCGCCGCGGCGACATGCAGGCCGACCAGGGCCAGGATGGCGTTGGCCGCGAGCCCGTGAAGGTCGATGAAGATTTCGCGCAAATTGCCGTCCGGGGCGAACGGCGCCGGCAAGCTCGTCAGGCCCCAGACCGGGATGTCATGGCCGGCCGCCCAGGTGAACAGCATGCCCAATGCCGGCACGGCGAGCATCAGCAGGTAGAGCGCCGCATGTCCGCCATGGGAGGCGAGGCGGATGATGCGCGGCGTCGCCGCCGGAAGCCCCGGTGGCGGGCTGACGAAGCGCCAGGCCGCGCGCACCAGCACCAGAGCGAAGACCGTGACGCCGATCGAGCGGTGCAGATCCATGATGATGGCGCGCTCCTCGCGGCCGACGAGATCGGTGACCTGCGGGATGAGCCAGGCGACGAGGATCATGGCGGCGACGATCCAATGCAGGAACAATGCGAACGGGCTGTAGCGACCGGCAGCCCGGGTGGTGGAAGGCGAAGACACTATTGCGACTCCTCAGCAAGGCCGAACGGAACGGCACGTCTCATGTGGAGAGAGACCGTGCCGTTGCAACTGCGGCGACTCTGCCGCGGCTTCCTTACAAAACCCGGAGCGGGGGCTGGTTGAGTTTGTCGCAGTCTCGCGGCGCCAAAGAGAAACGGCGGGGCGCCTGGCACCCCGCCGTTCACAAGATCGCGAACTGTCTTGCGGCTTACGGCCTAGAGGCCGAGCGCCTCTTGCGCCTTCGTGTATTTCAGCTTCAGCGCCTCGGCGACCGCCTTGTAGGTCAGCATGCCGTCATGCACGTTGAGGCCGGCCAGCAGATGCGGGTCCTCGGCGCAGGCGCGGCGCACGCCCTTGTTCGCGAGAGCGATCGCGAAGGGCAGCGTCGCGTTGTTGAGCGCGAAGGTCGAGGTGCGGGCGACGCCGCCCGGCATGTTGGCGACGCAGTAATGCGTCACGTTGTCCACCACATAGACCGGGTCGGCATGGGTGGTCGCATGGCTGGTCTCGAAGCAGCCGCCCTGGTCGATGGCGATGTCCACCACCACCGAGCCCGGCCGCATCGACTTGATCATCTTGCGGGTGACCAGCTTCGGCGCCGCGGCGCCGGGCACCAGCACCGCGCCGATCACGAGATCGGATTCGCGGACATATTCCTCGATCGCATGCACGGTCGAGTAGATGGTGTTGAGCTTCGAGCCGAACACCTCGTCCAGCTCGCGCAGCCGGTCGATCGAGCGGTCGATCACGGTGACCTGCGCCTCCATGCCCATCGCCATGCGGATCGCATGGGTGCCGGAGACGCCGCCGCCGATCACGGTCACGTTGGCTGCGCGCACGCCCGGCACGCCGCCCAGGAGAATGCCGGCGCCGCCGGGCTCCTTCTCCAGGTAATGCGCGCCGACCTGCACCGACATGCGGCCGGCGACCTCGGACATCGGCGCCAGCAGCGGCAGGCCGCCGCGCGCCGAGGTCACGGTCTCATAGGCAACCGCGGTGCAGCCGGATTTCAGCAGGCCCTTGGTCTGGTCGGGATCGGGCGCGAGATGCAGATAGGTGAAGAGGAGCTGCCCTTTCCTGAGCATCTTGCACTCGTTGGCCTGCGGCTCCTTCACCTTCACGATCATGTCGGCCTTGGAGAACACCGCCGCGGCATTCGGCGCGATGGTGGCGCCGGCCGCCTTGTAATCCGCATCGCTGAAACCGATGCCGCCGCCGGCCTTGGTCTCGACCACGACCTTATGGCCGTGGTGAATCAGCTCGCGCACGCTGGAGGGCACGAGACCGACGCGGTACTCGTGGTTCTTGATCTCCTTCGGAACGCCGATCAGCATCTCAAGTCTCCCAACTTAGCTGGATTCTCATTGTGGGCACGCCCACGCAACTTCCCGCAGAACCGACGGAGGGTGCTTCTCTTTCCCTCGCCGGTTTCAGGGGTTTCTTCTTTGAACGCGAAACGGCCGGTCCCGCATCGAGGACCGGCCGCCTTCCGCTCGATCGACCGGATCAGTCGATCTTGTTCAAGACCTCGCGCAGAGTCGAGACCATCTGGTCGATCTGGCTCTTCTCCACGATGAACGGCGGCGACATCGCCACCGTATCGCCGGTGACGCGCGTCAGAACGCCGGCCTCGTAGCAGGCGAGGAAGGTCTCCTGGCCGCGGGCGCCCGGCTTGCCGGCGCGCGGCTCGAGCTCGACCGCGCCGATCAGGCCGATATTGCGCAGATCGACGATGTGCTTGGTGCCCTTCAGGGAGTGGATCGCGTTCTCCCAATAGGGCGACAGCTCCTTCACGCGCTCGAACAGGTTCTCGTTCTTGTAGATGTCGAGCGCCGCGAGGCCGGCCGCGCAGGCGACCGGATGCGCCGAGTAGGTGTAGCCGTGAAACAGCTCGATGGCGCCTTCCGCCGAGGTGTTCATGAAGGTGTCGTAGATCTCCTTCGACACGATCACCGCGCCCATCGGCACCGAGCCGTTGGTCAGGCCCTTGGCGCAGGTGATGAGGTCGGGCTTCACGCCGAAATACTCGGTCGCGAACGAGGCGCCGAGGCGGCCGAAGCCGGTGATGACCTCGTCGAAGATCAGCAGGATGCCGTGCTTGGTGCAGATGTCGCGCAGCTTCTGCAGATAGCCCTGCGGCGGCACCAGCACGCCGGTCGAGCAGGCGACCGGCTCGACGATGACCGCGGCGATGTTGCTGGCATCGTGCAGGGCGACCAGCTTCTCCAACTCGTCGGCGAGATGCACGCCCCAGCTCGGCATCCCCTTCGAATAGGCCATCTCCTGGCGGTTATAGGTATGCGGCAGGTGATCGACGCCGTTCAGCGCATTGCCGAACCACTTGCGGTTATTGACCATGCCGCCGACCGAGATGCCGCCGAAGCCGACGCCGTGATAGCCGCGGTCGCGGCCGATCAGCTTCTGCCGCGTGCCCTGGCCGCGCGCCCGCTG
>DASZYM010000562.1:0-11327 GCA_035545355.1 Dongiaceae bacterium | reverse complement strand
TGGCACGAGATTGCCGGGTCAAGCCCGGCAATGACGGTTTGTATTGGGCGTTACACAGCAAGCGCCGCTTTCACCCGGTCTCGGGTGAACGGCAGATCATACAATCGCACGCCGGTCGCGTCGCGGATTGCATTGGCGATCGCGGCGCCGGTCGGGCCTTGCGCCGCCTCGCCGGTGCCGAGGAAAGGCTGGTCCGGGCGATCGACGATGTGGACCTCGATGCTGTCCGGCACGCTGGAGAAACGCAGGATCGGATAGGTCGCCCAGTCGATGCTGGTGATGCGCCGCTCGTCGAAGGTCACCTGCTCGTAGAGGGTCCAGCTCAGGGATTGGAGGATGCCGCCTTCGGTCTGGTTGCGGATGCCGTCGGGATTGACGATCTCGCCGCTGTCGATCGCGGTGACCACGCGCTCGACGCGGATATGGCCGGTCTCGCGCTCGACCCGGACCGTCAGCGCCATCGCGAGATAGGCGGCGTGGTTCTTGTAGCGGGCGAAGGCGAAGCCGCGGCCCTGGCCGGGCGCCGGCTGGTAGCGCGACCAGGCGAAGCGATCGGCCGCCTCCCGGATCACCGCGGCGGCGCGCGGATCGTCGAGATGCTTCAGGCGGAATTCGACCGGATCGGCGCCGGCCATGCGGGCGAGCTCGTCCATCGTGCTCTCGAGCGAGAAGACATTGGCATAGGCGCCGAGCGAGCGGAGCGCCGAGACCCGGATCGGCATATCGGGCAGGAAGTGCCAGAGCACGCGCTTGTTCGGCACGGTGTAGAGCGGGTCGGCGTTGCGATCGCCGTTGCCCGACGGCGTGATCTCCATCTCCGCCGGCTCGGGCGGATAGGCCTTCGCCATGCTGCGGCCGGCCAGCAGCGATCCGGCGCCGCCGGGTCGGGTCGAATGCGTGTTGCTCCAGAGATCGTAGTTCCAATGGCTGATCTTGCCGTCGGGGCCGAGCGCCGCGGCGATCTCGGTCAGCATGGCCGGCCCATAGGGCTCGTTGGCGTGTTCCTGCTCGCGCATCCACTGCACCCGCACCGGCCTCCCGGGCAGCGCCTTGGCGATCAAGGCCGCATCGGCGCCGGCATCGTCGGCGCCGTTATGGCCGTAGCAGCCGGAGCCTTCGGTGTGGATCAGCCGCACCTTCTCCGGCGGCATGCCGAGCATCTCGGCGATCGCCTTGCGGTCCGGATAGACGCCCTGGGTATGGGTCCAGACGGTCAGCGCATCGTCCTGCATCAGCGCGACGGCGCAGGAGGGGCCGATCGAGCCGTGCATCTGATAGGGGCGGGTGAAGCGGGCGCGGAAGACTTTCGTGTCGGATGGAATGTCCGGCGTGCCGGCTTGTGCCACGGTGCCGACCTGACGCTCCAGCGATTTCAGGAAGGTCGGCAAGTCCTGGCGCGCCGGCAATGTGGCGCTCTCCTGCCATTGCGCGGCGGCGGCGAGGATGCGCATCGCATTGACCGCCTGGAACTCGCGCTCGGCCGCGACCGCGAGGAAATCGCCGTCGCGAATGACGGCGACGATCCCCGGCATCGCCTTGACCTTGCTCTCGTCCAGCGCGACGAGCCTGGCGCCGGCGCTCGGCGGTCGCACCACGCGCGCATGCACCATGCCGTCCATCCGCAGGTCCTGCACATAGGCGCGCCCGCCGGTCACCTTGGCCGGGATGTCGACGCGCTGCAGCGGCTTGCCCATGACCTTGAACCGGGCATGCGGCGTCAGCGGCGAGGCGGGCGCCGCCTCGACAGGCAGGTCCATGGACTCGGCGAGCTCGCCATAGGTGAGGGAGTGGCCGTCGGGCCCGGTCAGCTTCTTCTGCTCCGCGCGGAGCTGGTCGGGCGCGGTGTTCAAGCGCCGCGCCGCCTCTTCCGCCAGCAGCTCGCGCACCTGCGCGGCGGCATTGCGGATCGCGGTGCCGCTGTTCTGCATCGACTGGCTGCCGGCGGTGTAGCCCTCGTCCGGCGTCTGGCCGGTATCGGCGGTGACGAGACGGATCTCGGCCGGGTCGACGGCGAGCTCCTCGGCGGCGATCTGGATCAGCGCGGTGCGCACGCCCTGGCCGAGCTCGGCCTTGCCGGTGAAGACGGTGATGACGCCCTCGCCGTCGATGCGGATCCAGGAATCCAGCATCGGCGAATCCGCGAGGCTGCCGGGCAGCTTCGGCGCGGCAGTGTTGTCCTGGGCGAAGCCGCGGCCGGCGAGCGAGAAGCCGACCACCAGCGCGCCCGCGCTCGCGAGCAGATGGCGGCGGGTCAGCGCGATCTCATGATGTCCGTCCATCAGCCTGCTCCCGGATTGGAGGGCGCCGCGCCGGCCTGCTGCATCAGCTCGCCGGCGCGGTGGATCGCCTGCAGGATGCGCATATGCGTGCCGCAGCGGCAGAGATTGAATTGCAGCGCCTCGCGGATCGCGCGGTCGTCGGCCTTCGGGTTCTCCTGCAGCAGCGCCTGGCCGCGCATCATCATGCCGGCGATGCAATAGCCGCATTGCGCGGCCTGCATCTCGATGAAGCCGCGCTGCATCGGTCCCGGATTCTCGGCGGTGCCCAGGCCCTCGACCGTGGTGATCGCCCGGCCCTCGACCGCCAGGATCGGCGTCACGCAGGAGAGCGCGGCCTTGCCGTCGACCATCACGGTGCAGGCGCCGCATTGCCCCAGGCCGCAGCCGAACTTCGCGCCGTTGAGCGCGAGATCGCCGCGCAGCACATAGAGCAGCGGCGTGTCGGGATCGCTGTCGATCGCATGATCCCGGCCGTTGACCTTGAGGTGAATAGACATGGTCAATCCTCCGCGCCGATATGCGCCGGGCTGCGCTCGATGCCCTCGGTCGGGCGCACCGTGACCGGATGCGCGCCGGAGCGGGTATCCGCCACCAGCTTCTTGAGACCGGACCAGGCCGGCTGGGTGCTGAACGTCCGGCGCAGATAATCCAGCACCGCCACCATGTCGTCGTCGTCGAGCGTGCCGCCGAAAGCCGGCATCACCGCGCTCGCCTCGCCGTCGGCCGGCGGCAGGCCGTACATCATCACGTTGACGATGTTCTGCGGATCGGGCGCGTTGACCGCGGTCGAGAGCTGGAAGTTCATGCCGCCGAACGGCAGCGGCCGCCGGCTGTCATGGCAGCTCGCGCAACTCGCGCCGTAGAGTGCCGCGCCGCGATCTTCGGTCGCGGCGGCGGGCACCGCCTGGTTCTGCTCGGGGCCGGCATCGCCGGCGGCGACGATCGCGGCCTTGACCCCGGCGCCGCGCGCCTGCCGCGCCGGGCTCGGCGGACCCATGCGGTCGGCGATGTAATGGGCGATGCCGGCGATGTCGCTGTCGGGCACGCCGTCGAGATTGCCGGTGACCTCGGCCATCGGGCCGCGCGCCACGCCATGGGCCAGGTGCCAGCCATGCCGCAGATAGAAGGCGAGCGCAGCCTCATCCCAAGGCAGCGGCGCCGGCGACTTGCCATCGATCGCATAGGCGACCCAGCCCTCGCTCTCGCCGCCGGCGAAGGGATGGTCGCGGTCCTCGGCGCCGAGCGCGTTGCGCGGTGTGTGGCAGGCGCCGCAATGCGCGAGGCCCTCCGCCAGATAGGCGCCGCGATTCCAGGCCGCGTCCTTCGAGGGATCCGGCTGGAACGGGCCTTGCCGGAAATAGAGCAGCTTCCATCCGGCGACCAGCGGCCGGAAGCCGAGCGGAAAGACGAGATCGTTAGCCTTGGCTTCGGCGCGGACCGGCTGGCGCGTCATCAGATAGGCGTAGAGCGCGCGGTCGTCGTCATCGGTGACCAGCGTGAAATGGTCGTAGGGGAAAGCGGGATAGAGCTGGTGGCCCTCGCGATCGACCCCGCTGCGCAACGCGCGGATGAAGGCGGCTTCGCTCCAGCGGCCGATGCCGGTCTCTTCGTCCGGCGTGATGTTGGTGGAGTAGATCGTGCCGAACGGCGTCGGCACCGCGAGGCCGCCCGCGAAGACCTTGCCGCCGGGCGTGGTATGGCAGGCGATGCAATCGCCCGCCGCCGCCAATTGCGCGCCGCGCTTCACCAGCGCGGCGTCGAAGCGCGCGGGATCCGGCCGCGCGATCGGGGCGATGGCCGGCTTCCAGGCCAGCAGCAGGCCGCCGCCCGCCAGGACGAGGATGACGACCAGGATCGTGATCAGGACGCGCGCAAACCGCATGAGCCAGGCTCCCGGGCATAAACACCCGAAGCGCGGTTTGGTTCGGCGGGACGCCTGTCAGCGCCGGCCGGGCCGGGGTTGAAGGCCCTGGTTGAACCCCGGCGGCGGCTCCTGTATGGTCCCGGCCATCCGATCTGGCCCATGCACCCGTAGCTCAGTTGGATAGAGCGTTGCCCTCCGAAGGCAAAGGTCGTACGTTCGAATCGTATCGGGTGCGCCAGATTTCCTCTTAAAATCAGCAGATTAGGTTGGCGGTGCGCAGGATCGTCCCCCCTGTCCGCCAGGGAAGCAGACGCGACGCGAATTTGTTGCAGTCGGGCGCTGCCGAGGGCGGCAAATCGGTCAAATGCGCGACAACCCGCGTCTCGGTCGCACCGGCGCAGATTCCACGGTCGCACTGCATACAATAGTATGCAGTACGACATGTCGGTCGGTTCTCAGGCGCCCTGGGGAATCCACCATTCCTCGCCGCGCGGCGTGGTGACGTATTCCGGCCAGCGGAAGCGGATCGGCGCCTCGAAATCCTTGGGCAGCAGCGGCGCCACCCAGCGGCTTCCGCCCATGCCGCCGCCGGTCCGCTCATTGAATTCGCCCCGGGCCTCTTCCATGGCTTTCGGATTGCTCAACATCTCCACCATGCTGGCACCGATCGCGCGGGCCGCCGTGACCACCGTGGGGTCGATCGTCGCCGGATGGCCGCCCATCGCGTTCCACGCCCAATTCGGATACTGATAGCCCGGCTTCGGCAGCGCCAACATCGGCCGGCCCACATAGAGCCGCGCGGTGGGGCAATGCCAGGTGTAGTCGGTGTAGTCGTCCGAGGTGGAGTTCTTCTGCCAGGGCGGCAGCATGGCGCGCAGCCGTGCCTCATCGTCCTCGGGCGTCAGCAACGTCGTCATGCCGGGATGGATCGGCTCCTGCATCGGCTCGAGGCCCAGGTTCTTCTGGATCTCCCGCCCGAAGCGTTTTGCGTCCTCGCTCCATTTCGGCGCACCGACCAATGCCAGGTTGCCATAGACCAACGCCGAGATCGCGTGATTGGGCAGGCCCGGCCGCGTCTTGGTAACCCATTCCTTGCGCACGATGCAGTGGGTGATCTTCGCGACATGATCGGCATTGTTGTCGAGCACCGCAAAGATGCGTTCCTGCATGTCGAGCGTGGGGCAGCGGCTGGAATACTGGATCTGGCTGAAGTTCGGCGCGAGATTGTCCGAGGTCGCCTGGCCGGCGGCGAGGATCGCCTCGTTGACGGTCCATGTGCCCGAATGCGGCAGCATCGCCTCCTTGGTCATCTTGCTGGTCATGTACATGAGGCAGACCGCGTCGATGGTTCCCGGCGCGCGCGCCATGGTATGCGCGGAGGCGCCTTCGCCAGCACCCATGCCCGCCCATTCCTCCGGCTTCGGGCATTCGAACGTGTACATGCGGCTCCAATAGGAACCGCAATGCGTGTCCCAGACCACGGTGTTGGCGTGGGTCGCCGTGAAGGCCGGATGGAAGGCGATCGCGGCGTCGAGGTCGTCATAATGTCCATGCGCCGCATGGACCGGCTTGGAGCCGCAGACCTTCTCGGCCGGCTCGCCGAAAATCACCAGCGTGCCCGGCAGTTTATGCTTCTCCATCGCCGCCTTGGCCGCGAGAATTCCGCCCAACGCCCCGAGACCGAGCGCGGAATGCGGATCGGTGTGGCCCGCAGCATACTTATGCACGCCGTCCCGCGGCTTCTCGTAGGGCACCGGGTCCTGGCTGTTGCCGGGCACGGCGTCGTATTCCGCGTAAGTCGCGATGACCGGCCTGCCTTTGCCGAAGGTGGCCTTGAACGCCGTCGGCATCGTGGCCGTACCCTCTTCGACCGTGAAGCCCTGCTCGCGCAGCAGCTTCACGTACCAGGCGGCCGACTTGTATTCGCGCCATGCCGTCTCGTGAAAATTCCAGACTTCCGTGTGCCGCTTCGACAACCAGTCCTCATGCGCGCCGACCCAGTCGAGCGCGGTCTGTTTGGCAGGGCTCATCGGCGCCGGACCCCATGGCCTGGTCGCGGTCTGGCTCGGACGGTCGTTGGGCATGTTCAACTCCATGCGGTATGGGCGAAGGCGGCGGTCGGAAGATCGGTGGCTTTCGCGATGCGGCGGGAAGGAAGCTCAGATCCGCGGCAGGTCCGCGGATGAAGATACCGCGGCGCCGACGGATCGACCCATCGGCGCCACGGCCTGACGTCAGCCGACGATGAAGGCGTTCCAGCGATTGACGATCTCGGTGAGGTTGTCGGCCCACCACTTCGTATCGAAGTTGATCAGCTTGCTCTTGATCGTCGGGTTGGTCGGCAGCACTTTCAGACGGTCGGGCGGGAGAAGATCCGCCGACTTGTTGTTCACGAAGCCGTAGGGAATCAGCATCGAGAGCCGCGCCTGCGGCGCCGCCATGGTGATGAAGGCGGTGAACTTCTGCGCGTTCTCCGCGTTCTTCGCGCCTTTCAGGATCGCCCAGCAGTCGTTGCGCAGAAGCTGGTCCTGCCAGACGATCTCGACCGGCGCGCCCGTCGCCTGGATCGCCGCAATGCGGCCGTTCCACGCCGTGGCCATCACCACTTCATCGTCGTTCAGGAGCTGCGCGGGAATGGCGCCGGCATCCCACCACTTGGTCACGTTCGGCTTGATCTTGCCGAGGCTCGCGAAGGCATTGTCGAGATTGATGGGATAGACCTTGTCCGGCGCGACGCCGGAGGCCATCGTCGCGACTTCGAGATCGGCATTGGTGCCGCTGGCGCCGGATTGCAGGGAGCGCGGGCCGGGGAAATTGTCGGTGTCCCAGAGGTCCTTGTTGTTCTGCGGCTTCTTGCCGTCGAAGGCGTCGGTCCGATAGGCATAGATCTGCGCATAGGGCAGCATGTTGCAGTAATACTTCTGGCGGAACACCTGATCGATGTTGTCGGTGTCGAACAGCGAATAATCGATCTCCTCCCAGTAGTCGCCCTGCCTGGCGAGATTGAGCACGTCGCCGCCGTCATATTCCGAGACGTCGTATTCGATGCTCTTGCTGTCGATCATGGCCTTGGTTTTCGCCGGGTCCGGCCCCTCGGATTCGATGACCTTGATGCCCGAGAGCTCCTCGAACGGCTTGAAATAGGCCTTGCGCTGGGCGTCCTGGAAGGCGCCGCCGAAGGAGCAGACCCGCACCTCGCCGCTGCCCTTCAGCTTGTCCGGAATGGAATCGATCTTCGGGAGATCGGGATCCGCGGCGATCGCTGCCGTCGGGAAGGCGAAAGGCGCGGTGATCGTCGCCGCAACCGCGGCGGTCAGGCCGTATCTGGCGGCGTTGGCGATAAATTGGCGGCGCGAATGATCTGCGACATGCGGCGGCTGAGCAGCCATCGCGGCGAGTGCGCGTTTGACAAGATCGTTCATGGGGTAGTCCTCCTCTTTCCACCTTTTGTGTTGTTGATTATTCGACGATCGGCGCGGTGCGTAGCCGTTCGGATCGACGTCGGAACAATTCCGCGCTGATCATCAGGCAGGTGGTCGCGGTGATGAGCAGCGTGGAGACCGAGGCGAGGGTGGGATCGATGTCGAAGCGGATCTGCTCCCACATCCGCCGCGGCAAAGTGACCGCGGTCGAGCCGGAGAGGAACAGCGCAACGAGCAGTTCGTCGAACGAGGTGATGAAGGCGAAGACCGCCCCGGCGAAGATGCCGGGCCTGATCAGCGGCAGCGTCACCTGCCAGAACGTGGCCCAGGGCGAGGCGCCGAGATTGAGCGCCGCATATTCCAGGCGCCGGTCGACGCCATAGAGCGCGGAGGACACGTTGATGACGACGAAGGGCACGGCAAGGGCCGTATGGCCGAGCACCAGCGCGATCGGATGGCCCACCAGCCCGTATTTGGCATAGGCGAAATAGAACCCGATCGCCACGATGATGCCGGGCGCGATCACCGGCGAAAGGATGAGCGCGTTCGCCAGCTTCTTGCCGGCGAAATTGCCGCGCACCAGGCCGATCGCCGCCGGTGTGCCCAGCAAGGTCGATAAGGCGGTGACCGCGCAGCCGACCCAGATGCTGAGCCAGGCGGCGCCGGTCCAGGCGGTGCGGCTGAAGAAGTTGCCATACCATTGCAGGCTGAAACCCGGCGGCGGAAAGGTGAGGTATTTCCCGGACGAGAAGGAAAGCGGAATGACGACCAGAATCGGAAAAAGCAGATAGAAGAAGATCAGCGTGACAAAGCCATAGAACAGTATGCGCCAGGGATAGGCCATCAGCGCTGGCCTTGAAAGATCTTCTCGACCCCGAGCAGACGGGTGAAACCCGCGAAGACGACAAGCACGATCGCCAGGAGCACAAGCGACATCGCCGCCGCTTGGGGCCAGTCGAGGATATTGACCTCGTTGCCGATCAGGATCGAAATCATCACATCGGATGGCCCGCCGACCAGCGCCGGCGTGATGTAGAACCCGATCGAGAGCGTGAAGACCAGGACGCAGCCGGCCGAGATCCCCGGCAGCGAGAGCGGCAGCAATACCTGCCAGAACGCGGCAAACGGCCTGGCGCCCAGGCCTTCCGCCGCGCGGACCAGACGCCAATCCAGACTCTTCAACGTCGCGTAGATCGGCAGGATCATGAAGGGGAGCAACACATGGACCATCGCCACGCAGACGGCAAAACGCGTGTTGAGCAACTGGACCGGATGCGCCAGCAGTCCGATACCTGTCAGCGAATCATTGATGATGCCGCGACGCCCAAGGAGAACCATCCAGGCATAGGTGCGCACCAGGATGCTGGTCCAGAACGGTATCAAAACCAGGATCACGAGGAGGTTGGCGGTCGCTTTGCTGCGGCGCGACAGAAAGAATGCCACCGGATAAGCGAGCAGGAGCGAGCATACGGTGACAATCAGGCTGATCGTTCCGGTTATCTGCATCACCTTCCAGAACGTCGCGTTCTGCAGCAATGCTCCGAACACCGAAAGCGTCCAGCCGTCCTTGTATATGCCGCGCTGCAGCATCGACAGAACAGGGTAGGCATAGAAGACGAGCAGATACAAAATGAGCGGCGCGGCGAGTAGCGATTGCCGGTTGGCCATCCTGCTGATGACGGCGTTACGCTCGCGCATTTCAATCTCGCGAATGAGTGCGTGGTTCAGCCTAACAACAATCCAATCGGACCGTCAAACGCCGAGCCACGACGAAACCGGTTTCGCCAGGGGCTCGACAAGGCGCGAGGCCGCTTATACTCGTAAGAAGCAGTTCAGGTGCTCCCCTCGATACGCAAAGATGGAAACATGACCGGAGATCAACTGCCGTCGACATCCAAACGCTCGGGCGCACCCGTATCGCTGCGCAGTGTCGTCAAATCCTTCGACAAATATCGCGCCATCGACGACGTAAGCCTCGACATCGAGCCGGGCGAGTTCATCACGCTGCTCGGCCCTTCGGGTTCCGGCAAATCGACAACACTGATGATGATCGCGGGCTTCGAGCAGCCCGATACCGGCCAGGTTCTCATCGACGGCGTCGACGTCACGCGCGTTCCGGCATACCGGCGCAATATCGGCATGGTGTTCCAAAGCTACGCGCTGTTTCCGCATTTGACGGTGGCGGAGAATATCGGCTTCCCTTTGAAGCAGCGTGGCGTCGGCAAGAGCGAGATCCTGGAGCGGGTGTCACGTATGCTCGACCTGGTGCAGTTGGCCGGTTTCGATGCCCGCTTCCCACAGCAGCTTTCCGGCGGCCAGCAGCAGCGTGTCGCCATCGCCCGCGCGATCGTGTTCAACCCGCCGGTGCTGCTGATGGACGAACCCCTGAGCGCGCTCGACAAGCAGCTCCGCGAAAACCTCCAGTTCGAGATCAAGCGCCTCCATGACAGCCTCGGCATCACCTTCATCTACGTGACTCACGACCAGAAGGAGGCGCTGGTCATGTCCGATCGCGTGGCGGTGATGAATGAGGGACGGATCGCGCAGATCGGCGCGCCAGAGACCCTCTACGATTCGCCGGCCAGTCACTTCGTCGCCTCTTTCGTCGGCGAGGCGAATTTCCTGAAGCCGGATGCCATCACCGCCGATGCGAAAGGTGCTGTAATAAGAATCGGCGATGCGACCCTGCGGACCGGCGGCCCAAATGGCGCTCACGACGGGACGCTTTGCATGGTTCGCCCGGAGAAGCTGACGGTACGGCGCCCCGGTGGTGGCGCCGATGCATCCGTCAACATGTTGCAAGGGACCGTACGCGATACGGTCTTCATGGGAGAGATGATCCGTTATGTGATCGAGCTCCCCAACGGCGCCCTGATGACGGCAAAGCAGCCGCATCGTGCAGGCACGCCCATTCTCTCGCAGTCGGAGCCTGCCGCCATCGAATGGGATGTGGCCGACACCCGCCTAGTCTAATTGTCCTATCGGCGCGCCGAATCTTTTTCGCTAGATCATCGGTCTTAAGAAACGCCCTGCAGGGCGACGGCGGGTTGCGGCCGCGGTGCGGCTCAGGTGCCGGTGAGCGGCAGCGCCGGCGGGGCGGTCTCGGCGGGCGGGAGGATGCAGCGCGAGGCGGGCAGGGTGATGGTGACGGTCGTGCCCTTGCCCTCGATGCTGGCGATCGCGATCCGGCCTTCATGGAGTTCTACGAGCCGCTTGGAGATCGCGAGGCCGAGGCCCGTGCCCTGCGGCTTCTGCACCCGCGGCGAATGCGCCTGGTGGAACGGGCGGAAGAGGTTGAGCAGCTCGCTCTCCGGGATGCCGATGCCGCTATCGGCGACGCTGATCTCCATGCCGCCTTCGGCGTTCCGCTTGGCGGTGACCAGGACCGCGCCGGCGCGCGGCGTGAACTTGATGGCGTTGGAGAGCAGGTTCAGCAGGACCTGCTTGATCATGCGCTCGTCGGCATGAAGCACGGGAAGGTCGGTGTCGATCCGCTGGACCAGCTTGATGCCGACCTCCTGGGCGCGCTGGCGCACCAGGCGGACGCAGCCGGCGATCAGCGCGACGACATCGCTATCGCGCGCCTCGACCACCGCCTTGTTCGCCTCCAGCTTCGACATATCCAGGATGTCGCTGATCAGGTCCAGGAGCAGGACCGCGCTGTCATGGATGTCGCCGGCATACTCGGCGGACTTCTCCGGCGAGATGTCGACCAGGCGATCCCGGATGATCTGCGAGAAGCCGATGATCGCATTGAGCGGC
>DASZYM010000561.1:0-2507 GCA_035545355.1 Dongiaceae bacterium | reverse complement strand
ACGAAAGCGCCGAGATGGGCGCTGCCCATCTCCTCCTCGCCCTCGATCACGAACTTGACGTTGATCGGCAGCTTGCCGACGGTCTTCAGATAGGCTTCCGCCGTCTTGATCGGGATCAGCATCGGCCCCTTGTCGTCGGAGACGCCGCGGGCATAGAGCCGGTTGTCGCGCACCGTCGGCTGAAAGGGCGGGCTCTTCCATTTCTCCAAGGGATCGGGCGGCTGCACGTCGTAATGGCCGTAGATCAGGATCGTCGGCGCGCTTTCGGCATGCAGCCAATCGCAGGTGACGATCGGATGGCCTTCGGTCGGGTTGATCTTGACGTTCTCCAGGCCGGCGCGGCGCATCCGATCCGCCACCCATTCCGAACCGGCCTTCAAGTGCTCGGCATAGGCGGGATCGGTGCTGACGCTGGGGATGCTGGCGAAGGCGACGAGTTCCGCCAGGACATCGTCCTTATGCGCCGTCGCGTAATCCTGTGGGCCCATCCTACTTGCCCCCGTCCACGCTCAGAATTTGGCCGCTGATCCAGCCCGCGAAGTCGGACGCGAAGAACAGAACGGCGTTGGCGATGTCGGTGGGCGCGCCGAGGCGCTTCAGCGCGATCGACTCCACGAGGCGCTTCTGCCCCTCTGCGCCATAGGATTCCCACTGCTTCTCGGTGGTGGGATTGGAGCGCACGAAGCCGGGCGCCACGTTGTTGACGGTGATGTTCCAGGGCCCGAGCTCGTGGGCGAGCTGGCGGGTCAGGCCGATCTGCGCCGCCTTGGCCGAGGCATAGGCCTGGATGCCGGTGAGGCTGATGCTCAAGCCGGCGCCGCTGGAGATGTTGACGATACGGCCGCTTTTCGCCTTCTTCATGCCGGGCACCACGGCCTGGGCACAGTTGAAGGCGCCGGTCACATTGACGTCGAAGATCCGCTGCCAATCCGACTGGGAGATCTCCTCCACCGGATGATGCACCTGGCCGAGCACGCCGCCGGCATTATTCACCAGGATGTCGATCGCCCTGCCCTTCGCGATCCGATCGACGAAGGCGCCGACCGCCCGCCGGTCGGTGACATCGACCACCTCGGTTTCGCAGCGGCCACCGCAAGCGGCTTTGGTTTCCGCCAAGCCGTCGGAACGCACGTCGACGGCGAAGACCTCGGCACCGTTCTCGGCGAAAGCCTTGGCGATCGCGCGTCCGAAGCCGTGATTGGCGCCGGTGACGACGGCGCGTTTCCCTTCAAAGGTGATGTTCATTGTCCCGTCTCTTCAGGCCGGCGTGCTTGCTTTGGGCATCGCTTCGGCGAGGGCATCGAGAGTCGACCAGTCGAGCGGCCGGCGCCCGTCCTCGATGTCGTGGATCAGCGCGATCAACCGCTTCGTGAGCGGCGTCGGGATTCCCTTGGCCGCCCCGGTCTCGACGATCGGGCCGATCTGGGCATCGACCTCGGTCTTGCGCTTGCGCACGGCGAGATCGCGCCAGATGCCGGTATGGGTCTTGGCCGACTTGCGGTTATGCGTCACCTGATCGTCCAGCGACTTATGTGCCGCGGCCTCGCTGCCGCCGGGCATGAACGCCGCGGGATCGAAGCCGTCGAAGGCTTCCATCTTGATGCCGGCGGCCATGGCAACGGTCTCCACCTCGCGTGCGAGGGCGATGAACAGCGCCCGATATTTCGGCGCGGCCAGGCAATCGGCGATGGAATCGTTGGTCAGCGCCGTCCCGAACAGGATCGCGCCATAGACCAGCTTGCCCCAGAGATAGCCCCAGATGTTCGGTGTCACGATCGCCCTGGGATCGAACTGCGAGAACAGCCGGTGCAGCGCCCGGATCCGCGGTGTGACCGTACCGTCGAGCTCGCCGAGAACGAAGGCGCCGCGCCCGGCGTAAGTCACCAGGCCGGGCGACAGATAGTCGGCGCCGAAATTGACGAAGGCACCGATGGTGCGCTTCTCGCCGACCTTCGCCGCGATCACCTTCTCGTTGAGGCCGTTCTGCAGCGAGACGACGCAGCCTTCCTCGGCGACAAAGGGCGCCAAGGCCTCGATGGCTGCCGCCGTATCCAGCGCCTTCACGCAGAGGCAGGCGATGTCGAACCTGCCTTTGAGCTGGGTGGGCAGGAAGGCCGGTGCCTTGACGGTGAATTCCTCGATCGGCCCGTTGATCCCCAGCCCCGTCGCGTTGATGGCGGCGACATGGTCCGCGTCGCGGTCGACGAAGACGACGGACTCCCCCGCCCGCACCAGATGGGCGCCGACCGTCCCGCCGATGGCGCCGGCGCCCCAGATGAGGATGGGGACCTTGCTCATTGCCAGTTGGTCTCGATGAGGGCGCGCGTCTCCTCGACGGCGACATCCCAGAGCGCCATCATGTCTTGGTCGGATTTCTCGTAATAGCCGCCGAAATTGCCGTCGCCCAAGAGCCTGCGCGCATCTTTGGGCCCCATGCCCTTCATCCGGTCATAGTCGACCATCGGCTTCTGCTGCGACGGCGCGACGACGCCTTCAAGGCGGGTCCA
>DASZYM010000560.1:0-9719 GCA_035545355.1 Dongiaceae bacterium | reverse complement strand
CGCTGCGGCTCCGGCCGCCAAGGCCGCGCCGAAGAAGTAAGTGCCGACGGGATGAAGCTGATTGTCGGCTTGGGCAATCCCGGCCCGCGTTATGCCGGCAATCGCCACAATATCGGCTTCATGGCGGCGGATGCGATCATCCGCCGCCATTCCTTTTCCGGCATCCGCGAGCGCTTCCACGGCCTGACCGCCGAAGGCACGATCGACGGCGAGAAGGTGCTGGTTCTGGCGCCGCAGACCTTCATGAACGATTCCGGCCGATCGGTGCAGGCCGCCCTTCAGTTCTTCAAGCTGACCCCGCCCGAGGTCATCGTCATCTATGACGAGATCGACCTGCCCTTGGGCAAGGTGAAGGCCAAGCGCGGCGGCGGCGCCGGCGGGCATAACGGCATCCGCTCGATCGACGCGCATATCGGCAACGATTATTGGCGCGTGCGCCTGGGCGTCGACCATCCCGGCCAGAAGGAGCTGGTGAAGGCCTACGTGCTGATGGACTTCTTCAAGGAAGAGCACGCGACCGTGCAGGCGATGCTCGACGCCGTCGCCGACGCGATCCCGCTGATGATCGCCGGCGACGAGAACCGGTTCATGAACAAGGTGAACGTGACCTTGAACCCGCCGCCGAAGCGCGAGCCTTCCCGGGGTAACGGCGAGGCCTGAGAGCGCTCCGGCTATTCGTCGGACCCGCCCTCGTCGCTCGGCGGCGCCTCGGGTTCCGGCTCGGGTTCGGGTTCCGACTCTTCCGGCGGCGAGTATTCCTGCTGGTCCGATTGTGAATCGTCGGACGGGTTGTCCTCGTCCTGCTGGTCCTGCATCTCGTTCTGCTGTTCCTGAAGCTGCTGCTGTTGCTCGTCGAGCTGCTGCTGGTCGTAGCCCTGCTGGTCCTGCAACTGCTGTTGCTGGTCGTCGAGCTGCTGCTGGCCCTCGTCCTGCTGCTCCTGCAATTGCTGCTGCTGATCCTGGAGCTGCTGCTGCAGGTCTTCCTGTTGCCCCTGCCCCTGGTCCTGCATGTCCTGGAGCTGTTGCTGCTGGTCGTAGAGCCGGCCCTGGCCCTCGTCGAGCTGCTGCTGCAGGTCCTGCTGCTGGTCGTAGATCCGGCTCTGACCTTCGTCGAGCTGGTTCTGCATGTCCTGCTGCTGGTCCTGGAGCTGTTGCTGCTGATCCTGGATCGAGCCGGCATCCTGCGCGAAAGCGGGACCGGCGAAAGCGGCGGCGAGCAAAGCGAGCGCCAAACCGGAAGAAGCGGGGATTCCCATCGGATCCTCGTTCGAAACGCCTCCCGCTTCCCGCCGGCTCCCAATCTAGGCTTGCTCTCGGATTCGCACCAGTCGCCTCCCGCTGTCCGGCCGCACACCGGAAGGACACAAACCGCGCGAGGCGGACGACTGGACAGGCCGGATTCTTTCTGTCATGACCGCGCCGCCGGGAGCGGAAGGCCGCTCCGGCACGCTGTGCCAAGTCTTTCCGGGATCTGCGAAAATGGGTTTCAACTGCGGCATCGTCGGCCTGCCGAATGTCGGAAAATCGACGCTGTTCAACGCGCTGACCTCGACCGCCGCCGCCCAGGCCGCGAATTATCCCTTCTGCACCATCGAGCCCAATGTGGGCCGGGTGGCGGTGCCGGACGACCGGCTGGAGAAGATCGCGGCCCTGGCCAAATCGGCCAAGATCATCGCGACCCAGCTCGAGTTCGTGGACATTGCCGGCCTGGTCCGTGGCGCCTCCAAGGGCGAGGGGCTGGGCAACCAGTTCCTGGCCAATATCCGCGAGGTCGATGCGGTCGTGCATGTGCTGCGCTGCTTCGAGGGCGAGGTGACGCATGTCGAGGGCTCGGTCGATCCGTTGCGCGACGCCGACATCGTCGAGACCGAGCTGATGCTGTCCGATCTCGAAAGCATCGAGAAGCGCGCCGACGCCGCGGCGAAGAAGGCCAAGGGCGGCGACAAGGAATCGAGGGCCCTGCTCGACGTGATGGAGCCGGTGCTCGCCGCCTTGCGCGACGGCAAGCCGGCGCGATCGGTGGCAGGCAGGCTGACGCCGGAGCAGAAGCCGACCTTCCGCCAGTTGCAGCTCCTCACCGGCAAGCCGGTGCTCTATGCCTGCAACGTGGAGGAAGCGGCGGCGGCCAAGGGCAATGCCTGGTCGGAGAAGGTGGCGGCCCGTGCCGCGGCCGAAGGCTCGGCCAGCGTCGTCATCTCCGCCGCGATCGAAGCCGAGGTGGCGCAGCTCACCGATGCCGCCGAGAAGGAGGAGTTCCTCTCGACCCTCGGCCTCGACGAGCCCGGCCTCTCGCGCGTCATCCGCGCCGGCTACAAGCTGCTCGATCTCATCACCTTCTTCACCGCCGGGCCGAAGGAATCGCGCGCCTGGACCGTGCGCCGCGGCGCCAAGGCGCCGGAGGCGGCCGGTGTCATCCACACCGATTTCGAGCGCGGCTTCATCCGCGCCGAGACCATCGGCTATGACGACTACATCGCCTGCGGCGGCGAGCAGGGCGCCAAGGAAGCCGGCAAGATGCGCGCCGAAGGCAAGGACTACACCGTGCAGGACGGCGACCTCTTCAACTTCCGCTTCAACGTCTGAAGCTCAGTCCGGCTCTCCGGGATACTGCTCGGCGCCTTCCGGGATCACGACACCCTTCAGCTTGCGCCTGGTCCAGAGATGGATCGCGTGCGAAACATCGACCGGCTGATCCAGCGATCCGCCCTTCAACGTCACCCAGCCGCCGTCGGATTCGTGCCAGAGTCGCGAGCCGCAATCGGGGCAGAAGGCGCAGCGGAGCTTGCGCCCGGTATCCGTGCCGCGGGTCCAGAATTTCGGCGTGCCTTGCAGCAGCCGCAGGCCGTCTTTCGGCATCTCGACCGAGATGCCGAAAGCCGAGGCCGATTGCTTCTGGCATTCGCGGCAATGGCAGATATAGACCGCGATCGGTTCGGCGGCGTGCTCGTAGCGGACGCCGCCGCATTGGCATCGACCCGTCAGCATCTCATCCTCTTGCGCGCAGGACAGGGCTGGCACTCGCCGGATCGCCTCACGAACTTATCCGGCCTCGAGGGCGTCCAAGTGATGTAACCACTTGATGATGAAGGGTGAAAGCGTGTTTGCGGGTCGCGGAGATCATGCGAATCCGTCTAAGCCCGGTCTAAGTTGGGGATGGGCCGGCGAGCCGAATAGGATTCGCAAAGCAAAGAGCTGCGGCACATTCGGAACCTCGATTTCACGGAACAGGATCGCACGGTGTCGGCTGCTTTGGGCCGATCTTGGCGATGGTCGAGAGTCTAATTCACTTTGCGTTCTCGCGCAATCTGCGCGGCGCGAAATCGGATTTCACTACACCATCAGGCCAAGCGGCCGACCACGATGATCTCGCGCCCATCGCCGGTGAAGGGCGCGCGGTCCCAATCGCCGAACCAACTCTCGGCCGCGAGGCCCGCGACGCCGAACGCTCGTTCGAGCTCCGCTCGCGACGAGAACCGCAGCCGGAAATCCGAGCGCAAATACTGGCCGCTCTTCACGATCCGATAGTGCTCCACTACGTCGAGGATGGGCTCGTTCATCGCTGCCTCGTCCCAGACCTCGACCGCGCCGTAGGCTTCGGTATCGACCACGCGCCGCGAGAGATCGGGCGTCCATTCCAGCCATTCCCGTGCCGCCGGATTGCGCGTGTCGAAGGCGAAGCGTCCGTTTGGCGCCAGGTGCGCGGCGATGGTGGCGAGCAAAGCCGCCTGATCCTCTGCCGTAACGAGGCCCTGGAACGCATGGCCGGTCATGATGATGAGATCGAAGACGCGGCCGAGGCGCGCCGTGCGTGCGTCACCCTCGATCCAGTCGATCGGCTCGGCCTTGGTCTTGCGCCGTGCGACCGCCAGCATCGGCGCCGCGGGATCGAGGCCGACCGCGCTGCAGCCGATGGCCGCGACGATGCCCCGGGTCACCGTGCCGGTGCCGCAGCCGAGATCGAGCAGTGTCTTCGCGCCGAGGCGCCGGGCGAGATCGAGGTAGTAGTCGGCACTCGCATCCCAGACGTTCTCGTCGTCATAGAGGTCGGCGAGTTCGGGCTGGTTGTAGTGGTCTGACATTGCATTCCCAAGCCGCGTACTTCGATGGAGCGTTATTGCCCAGAATGGCACCAGATGCCCGGATCAAGTCCGGGCATGACGACTATGCAGAATGGCGCCAGACGCTCGGATCAAGCCCCGGGATGACGACCGAGAATGAAGCGGCATTCAGCCCTGGACGAATTCGAGGATGCAGCCGTTGGCGACTTCCGGCGGGATCAGGCAGCCCTTGCCGGTCTTCTCCACCGGGACGCTGCGGTCCTTCAGGAAATCGCGGCAGCGATTCTTGTCGGCCACCTCGATCTTCATCGCCGCGATCCAGGGCGGCGCGAAATCGGGCAGCGGCAGCAGCGCATCGTAGAGCATGCGCAGGCCGCCGGGACTCACGAAGCGGATCGCCCCGGCGCCGGTCTCGACCACGGTCATCGCATCGGAGACCTTGATCCGATCGGGGCCGAAGACCGGCACATAGCCGAGGGCGGTCTTCGCCGGATCGGCGGCGACCACCGTCACCGAGATCAGGCGCCGCGCGCGATTGGCGTGGCGCAGCCATTCCTGGCGGCGGATGATGTCCGGCGTCAGGTGCTGGGTGACGAAGGCCTTGAGGTCCGGCAGCGCCTTGGTGTCGGGGAAGAGCAGGCTGAACGCCGGCAGCGCCTCGCCCTCCGGCAGTTCCAGCTTGCGCTTGAGGTCCTTCGGGCCGTCCGAGGCGATGCCCGAATCCTGCAGCGCCGCCTGCAGGCCCTTGGCATTGTCGGTGCCGAAAGCGAGGCCCATCAGGCCTTCGCGGCTCTTCAGGAAGACATCGAGTCCGTTCAGGAATTCGTTCGGCTGCACCACGCCCAGGAGCTCGATATAGCCGCTCTCGAACATGATGCAGTAATTGCCGGTGCCCCAGCCGATATGCCGGCCGCGCGGCGTCACTGTGAAGCCCAGCGTCTGCCAGACCCGGCGCGCCGCTTCGAGATCCTTCACGCCGACCAGCGTGTGATCGATGCCCGTGATGTGCTCGGCGGGCAGAGTCTTCGCCATGGTTTTCCGCTTCCCCGAAAACCGAACCGCCGCCCCCGATGCAATCTACACCGGGGACGGCGGTGAATATAGCGGCTGAATCGTATCAGGAAAGCGCGATAGACCGCGATTCCCGGCCGGACCGGAGATCAGTGGATCTTGGCCCAGATCTTTCGCTTCGCCGCGTAGAACAGCAGCGTGAAGGCGACCAGGAACAGGATCGCCTTCAAGCCGGTCAGGTGCCGCTGCTCCATGTTCGGCTCGCCGACCCAGGTCAGGAAGGCGGCGATGTCCCGCGCCTCGTGATCGAGATCGTTGGGCGCGCCGTCGGCGAAGGTCACGGCGCCGTCGGTCAGCGGCTGCGGCATCGCGATCTGATGGCCGCGGAAATACTCGTTGTAGTTCATGCCGTCCTGCAGCTTGAAGCCTGCGGGCGGCGTCTTGTAGCCGGTGAGGATGGCGTGGATGTAGTCGGCACCCTCGTAGTTGAAGAAGCCCTTGCCGGCGCGCGAGCGCGCGAGCAGCGACATGTCCGGCGGCAGCGCGCCGTTATTGGATGCGCGGGCCGCCTGCTCGTTGGCGAACGGCGCCTTGAAGTGATCCGAGGGCTTGCCGGGACGCTCGAACATGTCGCCGGCATCGTTCGGGCCGTCGGTGATCTGCACCGAGGCCGCGATGTCCTTCACCTCGTCCTCGGTGAAGCCGGGGCCGCCCGGCTGCGAGAGGTTGCGGTAGGACATCAGGTTCATCGAATGGCAGGCCGAGCAGACGTCCTTGTAGACCTGGAAGCCGCGCTTGAGCTGGGCCTGGTCGAACTTCCCGAAGAAGCCCTGGAACGACCATTGCTCGCGCGGGATGTCGACCTCCTCGTAGGGCGAGGCGGCGATGAACATCACGGCGACGACGCCGGCCAGGATGGCGAGGCCGTTGAGGGCGATGGAGCGCTTCTGCATTTTAGTGCTTCCCCTGGGCGAGGGCGGGCTGCTGCAACGCGCCTTCGCTCTGGCCCTCCAGAACCGCGCGGCTGATCGAGAGCGGAAGCGGCTTGGTGCGTTCGAAGATCGAGAGCAGCGGCAGGATCACGATGAAATAGGCGAAGTAGTAGATCGCCGCGAGCTGTCCCAGGGTGATGATCTGGATGCCGAAGCGGCCGCCGGCGAAGCTGATCGCCCAGAGATCGTCCGGCGAGGCGAGCTTGGCGGATTCCTGCAGGCTCTCCGGGGTCACCACGGTGAACTCGAAGGGCATCCAGTAATTGGCCGGCGGGTACTTGCCGCAGAACATCAGGATCGCGCAGACGAAGACCAGCGTCCAGAAGAAGCGCTTGAAGGCCGGCCGGAAGGCGCCCGAGCGCACCGGCGAGCGGTCGAGCCAGGGCAGCACGAACAGCACCAGGATCGAGGCGAACATGGCGCAGACGCCGATCAGCTTGTTCGGGATCGATCGCAGGATCGCGTAGAACGGCAGGAAGTACCATTCGGGCACGATCTCCGGCGGGGTCGAGAGCGGGTTGGCCGGGATGAAGTTGTCGGGGTCGCCGAGCGCCACGGGCGCGTAGAACACCCAGAAGGCATAGAACAGCATGAAGACGCCGAGCCCGTACATGTCCTTGACCGTGTAGTACGGGTGGAACGGGATCGAATCCTGCTTGCCCTTCATGTCGATGCCCATCGGGTTGTTCGACCCGAAGCGGTGCAGCGCGATCACATGGATCATCACCACGCCCAGGATCACGAAGGGCAGCAGGTAATGCAGCGAGAAGAAGCGGTTCAGGGTCGGGTTATCGACCGCGAAGCCGCCCCAGAGCAGGGTCACGATCTTCGGCCCGATCCAGGGGAAGGCGGAGAACAGGTTGGTGATGACGGTCGCACCCCAGAAGCTCATCTGGCCCCAGGGCAGCACGTAGCCCATGAAGGCGGTGGCCATCATGAGGAGCAGGATCACGACGCCGATCATCCAGAGCAGCTCGCGCGGCGCCTTGTAGGATCCGTAGTAGAGGCCGCGGAAGATGTGGATGTAGACCGCGATGAAGAACATCGAGGCGCCGTTCATATGGATGTAGCGCAGCAGCCATCCATAATTCACGTCGCGCATGATGCGCTCGACCGAGTTGAACGCGTAATCGACATGCGGCGTGTACTGCATGGCGAGGAAGATGCCGGTCACGATCATGACGATCAGCATGAACCCGGCGATGGAGCCGAAATTCCACCAGTAGCTCAGGTTCTTCGGGGTCGGGTACTCGTTCGCCTCGTGATTGAGGTAGCTGAAGACCGGCAGGCGATGGTCGATCCAGCGGATCACGGGGTTCTTGAAGACGACGGCCATGTTCTTGTTCCCCTCAGCCGATCTTCACGACGGTGTCTTTTTCGAAAACGTAGTCCGGCACGGCGAGATCGAGCGGCGCCGGACCTTTGCGGATGCGCCCCGACGTGTCGTATTGCGAACCGTGGCACGGGCAGTACCAGCCGCCGAATTCGCCGCGCGGATCGGACGGCTTCTGTCCCAGCGGCACGCAGCCGAGATGGGTGCAGACGCCGACCAGGATCAGCCATTCCGGCTTCTTGACGCGCGAGGCGTCGGTCTGCGGATCGCGCAGGTCGGCGGGATTGGAGACCACGTTGCCGGCGGCATCGACCACCGGATCGGCCTTCTTCGCGGCGGCGATCTCGTCCGGCGTGCGATGGCGGATGAAGACCGGCTTGCCGCGCCACTTCACGGTGATCGACTGGCCGACCTGGACGGCGGAGATATCGACTTCGATCGAGGAGAGCGCCAGCACGTCGCCCGACGGGTTCATGCTGCTGATGAACGGCCAAGCGACCGAGGCGGCGCCGAACACGGCGGCCGAGGCCGACATCAGATAGAGGAAATCGCGGCGCGTCTCACCCGCGCCCGGCGCTGATTGCGCGTGATCCGCCATAGGAACTGTCCTCATCCCGGTCCCGTCCGCGGGTCACGGCGGAAGGCCGTTGCGGTGCGGGTTTTAACTCCCAAAGAGCGCGAAGGGTTATAGCATGCGGCCGCCGCCGAAGATTCGCGCGAATTGCGACAGAACGCCGCATAATTCCCAACGAAATCAAGCACTCAGGCAGGCGGAACCGGTCTGATTTCCCCCCGATCCCGGGCATCGGTATAAAGGAAATCCCCGGGGTTGCAAAGCATGCCTTGGGCTTTCCAAAGCGACTTTGCGAAAGACCGATGCGGCTCGCGCTCTATCAGCCCGACATCCCCCAGAATACCGGCGCCATGCTGCGCCTCGCCGCATGTTTCGGCCTCGGCATCGACCTTATTCTGCCCGCGGGTTTCGTCCTCGACGATGCACGGATGCGGCGGGCGGGCATGGACTACATCGACCACGTGGCAATCGCACGACACAGTTCCTGGGAGGCCTATCGCGAGGCGCGGCGTAACGCCAAGGTGGGCCATGCCGCGGGCCGGCTCGTGCTGCTGACCACGTCGGGCGACGTTCCCTACACGGATTTCGCATTCGGCGCGGAGGACACTCTGCTGGTCGGCCGCGAAGGCGGCGGCGTGCCGGCCGAGGTGCACGACGCCGCCGATGCGCGTCTGGTGATCCCGATGGCGCCCGGCCTGCGCAGCCTCAACGTCGCCATGGCCGCGGCGATCGTCGCCGGCGAGGCGATGCGCCAGTTGAAGACACAGCAGGACCGTCGCGCATCATGAGCCATTACCCCGTCGATCACCGCGAGCAGGCCGCGTCCTGGTTCGCCGCGCTCCGCGACCGGATCTGCACGGCCTTCGAGGGATTGGAGGACGCGCTCACCACCAGCGACCTCCCGGCCGGCCGCTTCGAGCGCAAATCCTGGAACCGGCCCGACGCGGAGGCCGAGGACGGCGGCGGCGGCGAGATGTCGATCATGCGCGGCCGGGTCTTCGAGAAGGTCGGCGTCAACATCTCGACGGTGCACGGCACCTTCAGCCCGGAATTCCGCCAGTCGATCCCCGGCGCCGCCGGCGACGGCCGCTTCTGGGCGAGCGGCATCAGCCTGGTCGCGCATATGCGCTCGCCTCTGGTGCCGGCGGTGCATATGAACACGCGGCACATCGTGACCTCGGAGAGCTGGTTCGGCGGCGGCGCCGACCTGACGCCGACCTTCCCGGTCGAGGCGGATACGCGCGACTTCCATGCCGCGTTCAAGGCGGCCTGCGACCGCTTCGATGCCGGCTACTACCCGCGCTTCAAGCAATGGTGCGACGAATATTTCCACCTGCCGCATCGCGGCGAGCCGCGGGGCGTCGGCGGCATCTTCTACGACAACCTCAATACCGGCGACTGGGCGAAGGATTTCGGCTTCACCCGCGCGGTCGGCGAGGCCTTCCTCGCGATCTATCCGGAGATCGTGCGCCGCCATCTGCACGAGGCCTGGACGGACGAGCAGCGCCGGGCGCTGCTGATGAAACGCGGCCGCTATGTCGAGTTCAACCTGATCTACGACCGCGGCACTTTGTTCGGCCTGAAGACCGGCGGCAATACCGAGGCGATCCTGATGTCGCTGCCGCCGGAAGTGATCTGGCCCTGAAAGAAATCGCGCCGGCGGATGCCCGTCCGCCGGCGCGTGAAGAAGGCCCGGATCCTCAGTGCTGCGGGACCGGGTCCGTGTTCAGATGGACATGACCGTCGGCGAC
>DASZYM010000559.1:0-18806 GCA_035545355.1 Dongiaceae bacterium | reverse complement strand
TGGGTCTCCTCGCCGCGCATCACGTCCGGCGTGCCGCTCGCGCGGCAGACCAGGCCCGGCACGATGCGGATCGGATGGCCGTCGAGCGGCGGCAACTCGACCAGGTTCCGCGCGAGATCGGCAAAGCGCGCCGGCGTTTCGACATAGGGCGCCTCGCGCCAGCCGAGCTTGCTGCCCACCATGCCGGCCATCATCACCGGCGTGCCGGACCTCTCCGCCAGCCAGTCGCCGAGGAAGGTGCGGAACGAGGCCTCGAACGCCCGGTCCTTGACTCCGAGCAGGCCCTGGTCGTCCTTGCGCTCCTCCAGCACCGCGCCCGCGCGGTCCACCGCCCAGGCGCGCCGGTTGGTGGTGCCCCAATCGGCGAAGATGCCGGCGATGTCCATGTGGCCCTAGAGCGCCGCGACGCCGCCATAGGCGAAGCCGTCGCTGGTCGCGTTCCCGAGCGTGTTGCGCAGCGGCGCGCCGAATTCCTTCATCTCGATCTCGAACACGTCGCCGGGCTCGGTCTTGATCCCGTCGGCGAAGCTCAGGGTCGCCGCGCCGAAGAAGTGGATATGCACGTCGCCCGGCCGGCGGAACTGCGCGTATTTGAAGTGGTGGTATTCCAGGTTGGCGAGGGTGTGGGACATGTTCCTCTCGCCGGAGAGGAAGGGCTTGGCCCAGATGGTCTTGCCGCCGCGCTGCAGCCGGCTCTCGCCCGCCAGATGCTCGGGCAGCGCGCCGGTCACCAGCTCGGGCCCGACCGAGCAGGCGCGCAGCTTGGAATGCGCCAGCCAGAGATAGTTCTGGCGCTCGGTCACATGGTCGGAAAACTCGTTGCCCAGGGCGAAGCCGAGCCGCCAGGGCTTGCCGTCGGTGCCGATGACATAGAGCCCGGTCACTTCCGGCTCCTCGCCGCCGTCGAGCGCGAAGCCCGGCATCGGCAGCTCGCCGCCCGGGCGCACCAGCGCCGTGCCGTCGCCCTTGTAGAACCATTCGGGCTGCACGCCGGCGCCGCCGCCTTTGGGCTTGCCGCCTTCCAGGCCCATCTTGAACATCTTCAGCGAGTCCGTGAGGTTCTCCGCGCCGCCGGCGAGCTTGGCGTGCATCTTGTCGCGCGCCTCGGCGCTGCCGAGATGGGTGAGGCCGGTGCCGCTGATCAGGCAATGCGTCGCATCGGGATGATCGAGCGGCGGCAAGACGCGGCCTTCCTTCAGCGCCGCGGCGTAGTCGATCGCCTCGCCGGCGCCGCGCTGCTCGACCTCGGCCGCCAGCGGGCGCCCGGCGGCGATCGCCGTGAGCGCCAGATCCCGCATCGCGCCGGAGCCCGGGATGGTGGTGGCTCTGCCGCCGTCGACCCGCGCGACGGTGCGCTGCTTGCCCGGGGCAAGTTCGATCTGGACCAGATGCATCGTGTCGGACTTCCTTCGAAACTAGAGCAGTACGATATGGGTTCGGAACGATCCAGCCCTCACCCCGGCCCTCTCCCTGTTAGGGAGAGGGAGAAGAGTGGAGCGCGCTGGTTCCGCTGCAGAGCGGTGTCCCCTCTCCCCGCCGTCCGCGTAGGCGGACATTCGTGCGCGGGGGGAGAGGGCTAGGGTGAGGGCAGTGGCGTAGACGATTTGCCTTCATGTCATCTCGCTCAGGCTTTGCGCTTGTAGTAGACGTCGAGGCAGACGGCGGCGAGCAGCACCAGGCCCTTGATCACCTGCTGCAGGTCGATGCCGATGCCGAGGATCGACATGCCGTTGTTCATGACGCCGACGATGAAGGCGCCGATCACCGCGCCGATGATCTTGCCGACGCCGCCGGTGGGCGAGGCGCCGCCGATGAAGCAGGCGGCGATCACGTCGAGCTCGAAGCCGAGGCCCGCTTGCGGCGTGGCGCTGTTGAGCCGCGCGGTGAACACCAGGCCGGCAAGCCCGGCCAGCACGCCCATGTTGAGGAAGGCGTAGAACGTCAGCCGGTGGGTCCGGATGCCGGAGAGCCGCGCCGCCTTCTCGTTGCCGCCCAGAGCATAGATGCGCCGGCCGATCGTGGTGTTCGAGGCGACGAAGGCATAGAGCACGATCAGCGCGAACATCACGACCAGCACGTTCGGCAGGCCGCGCGAGGAGGCGAGCAGATAGGTGAAGGCCAGGAAGCCGAGCGCGATGAGCACGTTCCGGCCGACGAAGATGAGCAACGGCTCCTCCGCCAGGTCGTGCTTCTGCTGGTTCATGCGCTCGCGGATCTTGAAGAAGATGATGATCGCCGTGACCGCGATGCCGATCAGCATCGACGTCCACTTGAAGGTCTCGCCGGCGAAGCTCGGGATGAAGCCGTTCGCCAGGAGCTGGAACCCGGTGGGGAAGGGGCCGTAGGAGGTGCCGCCGAGGACATAGAGCGAGAGCCCGCGGAACACCAGCATGCCCGCCAGCGTCACGATGAAGGCCGGGATCTTCAGGTAGGCGACGAAGAAGCCCTGGGCCGCGCCGATCACCGCGCCGACGATCAGGCAGAGCACGAAGACCAGGGCGAAGTCCCAATGGAGCTGCACGATCAGCACGCCGGCGAGCGCGCCCACGAAGGCGACGACCGAGCCGACCGAGAGGTCGATATGGCCGGCGACGATGATCAGCAGCATCCCCAGCGCCATGATCACGACGTAGGAGTTCTGCAGCACCAGGTTGGTGATGTTGACCGGCCGGAACAGGATGCCGTGCGTCGCGACCTGGAAGAACACCATGATCACGATCAGCGCCAGGAGCAGGGCGTAATCGCGGATGTTGTGCTTGACGTAGGTCGCCAGCGAGGTGTGCGGCGCGCCCGACGTGGCGACGGTGGTTTCCTGGGCCATGGTCAGCCTTCCCACGACTTCATGATCGTATGCATGATCTTCTCCTGGGTCGCTTCCTCGACCGGCAGCTCGCCGACGATGCGGCCGTCGTTCATGATGTAGATCCGGTCGGACATGCCGAGCAGCTCGGGCATCTCCGAGGAGATCAGGATGACCGCCTTGCCGCTCTCGGCCAGCGCGTTGATGATGCCGTAGATCTCGTACTTGGCGCCGACATCGATGCCGCGCGTCGGCTCGTCCAGGATCAGCACGTCCGGGCCGGTGAACAGCCACTTCGAGAGCACGACCTTCTGCTGGTTGCCGCCGGAGAGGTTCACCGTCTCCTGGAACACGCTGGAGCAGCGGATGTTGAGGTCCTTGCGGTACTTGTTGGCGACGATGATCTCCCGCGGCGCGTCGACGACGGCATGCCGGGAGATGCCGTCGAGATTGGCCAGCGAGACGTTGCCCTTGATGTCGTCGATCAGCACCAGGCCGTAGGTCTTGCGGTCCTCGGTCACATAGGCGATGCCGGCATCCATCGCCTTCTGGATGCCGGAAACGTCCACCGGCTTGCCGTGCATCAGGGCCTGGCCGCTGATCTTCTGCCCGTAGGAGCGGCCGAACACGCTCATGGCGAATTCGGTGCGCCCGGCGCCCATCAGCCCGGCGATCCCGATCACCTCGCCCTTCCGGACGTTGATGGCGACGTTCTTGATCAGGTGCCGGTCGGCATGGACGGCGTGATAGACGTTCCAGTCGCGGACCTCGAAGATCACGTCGCCGGGATGGGAATGGCGCTCCGGGTAGCGGTCGGTCAGCTCGCGGCCGACCATGCTCTTGATGATGCGGCCCTCGTCGATCCGCTCGGCGCGGCAGTCCAGGTGGTCGACCGTGCTGCCGTCGCGCAGGACCGTGATGTGGTCCGCGACCTTCAGGATCTCGTTGAGCTTGTGCGAGATCAGGATCGAGGAGATGCCCTGGGCGCGGAACTCCCGGAGCAGCGCCAGCAGCGCGTCGCTGTCGCTTTCGTTGAGGCTCGCGGTCGGCTCGTCGAGGATCAGCAGCTTCACGTCCTTCGACAAAGCCTTGGCGATCTCCACGAGCTGCTGCTTGCCGACGCCGATCGTGTCGATCTGGGTCTGCGGCGATTCCTGCAGGCCGACCTTCTTCAGCAGCTCCTTGGTGCGCCGGAAGGCGGCGTTCCAGTCGATGATGCCGCCGGTCGCGATCTCGTTGCCGAGGAAGATGTTCTCGGCGATCGAGAGCAGCGGCACCAGCGCCAGCTCCTGATGGATGATGATGATGCCGATATGCTCGCTGTCGGCGATGTCGCGGAATCTCCGCTCCTTGCCCTGGAAGTAGATGTCGCCTTCGTAGCTGCCATGCGGATAGACGCCGCTCAGCACCTTCATCAGCGTCGACTTGCCGGCACCGTTCTCGCCGACGATGCCGTGGATCTCGCCCGCCTTGACCGAGAGGTTGACGTCCTTCAGGGCCTTGACGCCCGGAAACGACTTCGAAATCCCCCGCATCTCCAGAATGGCATCCATCGATCGCTCGCGACCCTGCAATCAGAATAGGAAACTGTGAGAAAATCCGGCGATTTCCGGCACTTGACTCTGCCCCAACCGCGCGCGCTTGCCAAGCCGAAGCGTCACCCGAAACGCAGTCGGGCCCCGCCGGAGCGGGGCCCGATCTCGCCGCGGAACGGCCGACGGATTACTGCGTCAGCTGGTCCTTCGTGTAATAGCCGCCATCGACCAGGATCTTCTCCCAGTTGGTCTTATCGACGGTGACCGGGGTCAGCAGGTAGGACGGCACGACCTTGACGTCGTTGTTGTACGTCTTGGTGTCGTTCACCTGAACTTCCTTGCCGCTCATGATCGCATCGACCATCTGCACGGTGACCTTCGCGAGCTCGCGGGTGTCCTTGTAGATGCTCGAATACTGCTCGCCGGCGATGATCGACTTGATCGACGGGATCTCGCAATCCTGGCCGGAGACGATCGGCATCTTCAGGTCGCCGCTGCCGTAGCCGACGCCCTTCAGGGCCGAGATGATGCCGATCGAGAGGCCGTCATAGGGCGAGAGGACCGCATCGACATGCTTGTCGGTGTAGTAGGCCGACAGCAGGTTCTCCATGCGGGCCTGGGCGGTCGCCGGCAGCCAGCGCAAGGTGCCGACCTTGTCCATGCCGAACTGGCCGCTCTGCACGACCAGCTTCTTCTGGTCGATGTAGGGCTGCAGCACCGACATGGCGCCGTCGTAGAAGAAGAACGCGTTGTTGTCGTCCGGCGAGCCGCCGAACAGCTCGATGTTGAACGGACCCTTGCCGTCCTTCAGGCCGAGCGCATCGACGATCGAGGTCGCCTGCAGCACGCCGACCTTGAAGTTGTCGAAGGTGGCGTAATAGTCCACGTTCGGCGACTTCTTGATCAGCCGGTCGTAGGCGATGACCTTGATGCCGGCGTCATGCGCCTGCTGCAGCACGTCCGACAGCGTCGTGCCGTCGATCGAGGCGATCACCAGCACCTTGGCGCCCTTGGTGACCATGTTCTCTATCTGCGCGAGCTGGTTGGGAATGTCGTCATTGGCGTATTGCAGGTCGGTCGAGTAGCCGAGCGCCTTCAACTGCTGGACGACGGCGTCGCCGTCATGGATCCAGCGCGTCGAGGTCTTGTTCGGCATCGCGATGCCGATCAGTCCCTTGTCCTGGGCCATGGCCCCGGTCGTTGCCGCCGACGACAGAGCGAAGAAGCTCAGCGCCAGCAGTGCGAATGCTGCTTTCAGTGCCTTCACTTGGTTCCTCCCATCCGGGTTGGTATCGGTCTATGATCTTGGTGATTTGACTCTGACGGCCGGCTCCCTGCTTCGGCCGGCCGCGGCGTCGAAGTTTTGCGGAAGGGGGAAACCGTGACGATTGCCGATCAGGCTGCCCATGCGCGTGGGTGGCATCACCCGAACCGTCGCCTGGCTCACCCGGACGATCCGGCGTCGTGCCGGACCGCGATCATCGCCCGCTCCCTACCCCGCGACGACGCCGGCCGCCCCGTTCCCCGGGGTCATAGGCGCCGTCGATTTGCTGAGTATCACAATCGTTTTTGGCCAGCAACGACATTATGTATGACAATTCCCCCCGCTGTGCTAACGTCGCCCGAAACAGCCTATAATCGCGATCCGGGAGTGCCCCGCCGGGGCTTGCTGCACTGCAATATGTATGACAATTCACCAAGACCGCGCCGCCGGGTGACCGCGCCATGAGGCAGATTCGCCAGGCCGGCCGGATTGCTGCGGTGCGTAAGAGCAGCCTGCATCACCAGGTCGCGCAGGATATCGGCGCGCGGATCCTCAAGGGCGAGTTCGCGCCCGGCGACCTGCTGCCGAACGAGGCGGAGAGCTGCCGGGTCTACGGCGTCAGCCGCACCGCGGTGCGCGAGGCGATGAAGATGCTGACCGCGAAGGGGCTCATCATCTCGCGCCCGAAGATCGGCTCGCGGGTGCAGCCGCGGGATTCCTGGAACCTGCTCGATCGCGACGTGCTGGTCTGGTACTGCGCCGCCGCCGAGCGCAGCCACTTCCTCGCCAGCATGCACGAGGTGCGCGGCATCCTCGAGCCGGAGGCGGCGGCCCTGGCCGCGGTCAATCACACGTCCGAGCAGATGCGCGGGATCGACGCGGCGCTGGTCGGCATGCGCGATGCGGCCGACCTCGTCGCCTGGAACACCTACGACGTGAGGTTCCATTTGGCGATCCTGTGGGCCGCCGGCAACGAGCTGCTGGTTCCGTTCGGTTTCCTGATCGAATCCGCCTTGGGCACGATGTTTGACTTCACCGGACGGCACAATCAAGATTGGCGCAAAGCCTATCCGCTGCACGAGGCGATCGTCGTTGCGATCCGCAAACGCCGGCCCGAAGCGGCGCGGAAGGCGGTGCGCGCCTTGCTCGGCGATACCGGCAACGTGCTGGCGCAATGGGCGCGCGAATCCGGCCGCGGCAAGCGGCCAGCAAGATCGAAGGCGAGGAGATAAGATGGCAGACAGCAGCGGAAAGCGGTCGCTCCGCTCGACTCACTGGTTCGGCGGCGGCTCGCGCGACGCCTTCATGCACCGCAGCTGGATGAAGAACCAGGGCATCCCGTCGGACGAGTTCGACGGCCGCCCGGTGATCGGCATCTGCAACACCTTCTCCGAGCTCACCCCCTGCAACGCGCATTTCCGCAAGATCGCCGACCACGTGAAGCGCGGCGTGCTGGAAGCGGGCGGCGTGCCGTTCGAATTCCCGGTGATGAGCCTCGGCGAGACCAACCTCCGCCCGACGGCGATGCTGTTCCGCAACCTCGCCAGCATGGATGTCGAGGAATCGATCCGCGCCAACCCGATCGACGGCGTGATCCTGCTGGTCGGCTGCGACAAGACCACGCCCGCTCTGCTGATGGGCGCGGCGAGCTGCGACCTGCCGACCCTGGCGGTCTCCGGCGGCCCGATGCTGAACGGCCATTATCGCGGCGAGCTGGTGGGCTCCGGCACCTCGGTCTGGAAGTATTCCGAAGAGGTGCGCGCCGGCCGCATGTCGAACGAGGACTACCTCGCCGCCGAGAGCGCGATGTCGCGCTCGGCCGGCCATTGCATGACCATGGGCACCGCCTCGACCATGGCCTCGATGGTGGAATCGCTGGGCGTCGGCCTGCCGCACAACGCGGCGAACCCGGCGGTCGATTCCCGCCGCTACGTGCTGGCGCATATGGCCGGGCGGCGGATCGTGCACATGGTGCATGAGGACATGCGGCTGTCGAAGATCCTGGTGAAGGGCGCGTTCGAGAACGCGATCCGCGCCAACGGCGCCATCGGCGGCTCGACCAATGCCGTCATCCATCTGATCGCGATCGCCGGCCGTCTCGGCGTCGATCTGACGCTCGACGACTGGGACCGCCTGGGCAAGGACGTGCCGACCATCGTCGACCTGATGCCGTCGGGCCGGTTCCTGATGGAGGACTTCTATTACGCCGGCGGCCTGCCCGCCGTGCTGCGCCGGCTCGGCGAGGCCGGCAAGCTGCACAAGGACCAGATGACGGTCAACGGCCGCACCATCTGGGACAACGTGAAAGACGCGGCCTGCTGGAACGAGGAGGTGATCCGCCCGTTCGACAAGGCGCTGACCGCGAGCGGCGGCATCGCCGTGCTGCGCGGCAACCTGGCGCCGAGCGGCGCGGTGCTGAAGCCCTCGGCGGCGACGCCGAAGCTGATGCAGCACAAGGGCCGCGCCGTCGTGTTCGAGAGCATCGAGGACTACAAGGCCAAGATCGACGATCCCAATCTCGACATCGACGAGAATTCGGTGATGGTCCTGAAGAATTGCGGGCCGAAGGGCTATCCGGGCATGGCCGAGGTCGGCAACATGCCGCTGCCGCCCAAGGTGCTGAAGAAGGGCATCACCGACATGGTGCGCATCTCGGATGCGCGCATGAGCGGCACGGCATACGGCACCGTGGTCCTGCACACCGCGCCGGAAGCAGCCGCCGGCGGTCCGCTGGCGGTCGTGAAGACCGGCGACATGATCGAGCTCGACGTGCCCAACCGGAAGCTCAACCTGCTGGTCGACCAGGCGGAGATCGAGAAGCGGCTCAAAGGCTGGCAGCCGCTGCCCAAGCCGAGCGGCGGCTATCAGAAGCTCTATGTCGAGACGGTGACCCAGGCCGACAAGGGCGTCGATCTCGACTTCCTGGTCGGCTGCCGCGGCCACGCGGTCCCGCGCGAATCCCACTGAGCGGGGCGGCTATGGATCTCTCGAAGCTGGCCCGGCATCCGGGCCTCAAAGGGCGCAGCGTCTTCGTCAGCGGCGGCGGTTCCGGCATCGGCGCTGCGATCGTCGAGAGCTTCGTCGATCAGGGTGCGAAGGTCGCCTTCGTCGATATCGACGAGGAAGTCAGCAACAAGCTGGTCGCCGCGTTGAAGGCGCAATACGGGACCGCGCCCTTGTTCATCAGATGCGACCTGAAGGACATCGCCGCCTTGCGGGCTGCGATCGCCCAGGCGCAGAAGGAGCATGGCGACATCACGGTGCTGGTCAACAACGCCGCCAACGACCAGCGCCACAAGTGGAACGAGGTGACGCCGGAGCTCTGGGACGACCGCATCGCCACCAACCTGCGCCATGTCTTCTTCGCCATGCAGGCGGTGGCGCCGCAGATGGAGCGGGCGGGCGGCGGCGCGATCGTCAATTTCGGCTCGATCGCCTGGAAGCTGGCGATGGGCGACATGGCGGGCTATGTCGCCTCGAAGGCCGGCATCCATGCGCTGACCCGCAGCATGGCGCGCGACCTCGGACCGAAGAAGATCCGGGTCAACACCGTGCTCCCGGGCTGGATCATGACCGAGCGCCAGAAGACGCTGTGGCTGACGCCCGAGGCCGACAAGATGCGGCTGGCGGCGCAATGCCTGAAGGGCGACGTCAATCCGGTCGACGTCGCGCGGCTGGTGCTGTTCCTCGCCTCCGACGATGCGCGGATGTGCTCCGCCCAGGAATTCACGATCGACGGCGGCTGGGCCTGACCGGGTTCTGCGTCTACAACGCGCGCAGGTAGGATTCCCAGCGCCAGTCGCGCAGGTGGAAGCGCCCGCGCAGGTTCAGCCAGGCGCCGTATTTCGCATAGTCGAAGCGGAGAGCGGAGAGGCGCCGCTGGACCGACGCCCAGAGTGTCCACTTGATGCTGATGAGCACCTTGTAGACGGCGATGCGCGCCTTCAATTCGGGCCGGCAGGCGCCGAAATAGGCTTCGATCAGCTCATCCTCCACCGGCTCGGGGAAGAACAGCTCGTAGAACCAGATCGCGAGGTCCGCGCAGCGGTCGTTGTTCGAGGCATACTCGAAATCGACCAGCTTCACCTCGTTCCGCCCGTTGGCCATGAAGTCGGTCACATAGGTGTCGTTGATGCACGGCACGAGGTCCAGCCCGGCCGCGTCGAGCGCGCGGCGGATCCGCCCGTACTGCCAGTGCAGCGCGTCCCAGTCCCGCGGGAGCGCCGCCGAGAGATCGTCGATCTGCCGGCGATGTTCCTCGATCATGTCGAAGTATGTTTTTGTGAGACTGAGCGGCGGCGCCTCGTGGAACCGCTTGAGCGCCGCCAAGGCGTTGAGGCGGAGGTCGCGGTCGCGGAAATCGATGTTGTTGCAGCTCCGATATCCGGTCAGGTACTCGAAGACCTCGACGCCGCTGTCTTCCAGATAGTGGAGGACACGCGGCCCGACCCCGGCTTGCGCGGCCTTCATGTTGGCATCATGGGCGGCCCGGCGGTCGATGAAGAGTTCCGTCCCTTTCCCGGGCACTTTCAGGAACAGCAGATCGTTTGCGGGCTTCAGCCGGATGCGCCAGTTCGCATTCGTGATGCCGGCGCTGATCCGCTCATAGGTGAGGTCCTGCCCGCTGAGTTGCGGGATGCGGAGCAAGGCCGCCTCGACGGCGGCCTCGTCCGCGCTGGTGGCGTCGCCCCGTCGAATTTCGGCCATTCACAATCCCCGCAGCATCTCGTCCACGGGCCAGACGCGCAGATGGTAGCGGCAACGGAGCAGCCTGAACTCGCCGTATTTCAGGAACTCCACGTGCCGCCGCGGCGATTCCTGGGCCGCGATCCAGGCCAGCCGCGCCCACATCATGTCGTCGAGGATCATGTGCAGCTTGACGCGGTTTGCCGTCTTGCGATCGAACGTTCCGCCATAGATCTCGATGGCTTCCGCGATGCCGTCGTCCCATGCCTCGATGTCCAGCAGGGTGGCGGCAAGGTCGTAGAGCGGGTCGTTCTCGGAGGCGAGGTCGAAATCGACGAGCACGATGCCGTCACCCGGGCCCAGCATGACGTTCGATGCGTGTCCGTCGCCATGACAGGGACGCATGTCATGGCCGGCCGCGGCGAAAGCGGCGGCGATACGGTCCGCATAGTCGACCAGCATGCGATGGTCGTCCGGCCAGGTCGTGCCGAGACGATCGCCCAATGCCGTCAGCTCTCGAAGATGGGAGAAGATGGTCCGTCGCCGTGGGAACGGCGGGCCGTCATGAAGCCGCTTCTTCAGCCGGATCAGCGATTCTCGCCGGAAGCCCCGCGCCAGGTCATCCCGATAGGCCTGCTGCCAGTCTTCGGAAAGCCATGTCACGGCAACCGCTCCGCTGATCGCATCATAGGCGCGGGCGGCCGGCGTCACGCCGATGGCCGATGCGACCGCGATCGCACCATGCGCGGCGGCGGGATCGAGGAACGGCACCATGTCCGGGCTTGGCACCTTCAGGAAGGCGGAGGCTCCTTCCGATCCCACGCGCCAGCAGTCGTTTTCGACCGCGCAGAACATCGGCACGGCGATCGTCGCCGCGGCCGGGTGCAATGCGATCTCGGTGTCCGGCCAGGCACTCATCCGCCGTGCCGCCGCTGCCGCGCGCTCATAGGGCGAGCCGGGTTCGACGCTGTCTATGCCCATTGCCGCCGCATCCTTCAGAGATCGGGCAAGACGGGCCGCAATCCACGCAACGCCTCGTAGGCCGCGGCCATTTCGAGCAGCTCCTGGTCGGCGAAACGCAGCCCGACGATCTGCAGCCCGATCGGCAATCCGTCCCGGTCGAAATCGCAGGGGACGGCGATCGCCGGCTGCTGGGTCTGGTTGTAGGCGGCGGTGAAGAGGAGGTGGGACCAGGCCCGATCGCGATCCGGAAAGGCCAGCTCGGCATCATACGCCGTCATCGGCATGACCGGAGACAACACGAAATCGAAGTCGGCGAAGGCATTGCCGACCTGTATCCGCAGGCGGTCGAGGCCGTTCATCGCCTCGAGCAGATCTGCGGCGGAAAGGCCCTGTGCCGCACGGCACCAGTCTTTGACGTCGGGGTGCACATCCGTGCGGCGCTCGGGCGGCAGGTGCTCCATCTCGGAAAGCACGCGCGCCCTGAAATAGGTTTCGACCGCTCCTTCGGAATCGCGCGGCAGCAAGGGCGGCATCGGCTCCACATGCGCGCCATGATCGGCGAGGAGACGGCCCGCCTTCTCGACCGCCGCGCGGATGTCCGCCCCGACCGCCGTTCCGGCACCCGCATCCAGCAGGAGGCCGATCCGCGCGCCGCGGACGACATCCTCGGCCGCCCGCGCCGGCCGTGCGGGCGGCGGCGGAAACGGCAGCGACAGGCAGTCGCTCCGATCGGGTTGGGAGAGCACGGCCGTCATCAGCACGGCATCCGCGACGGTGCGGGCGAGCGGCCCGGCCGAGCGCATGCTGCTGGGCGGCGTGTGGGGGATCCGCCCCTGGGTCGGCTTCAATCCGACCAGGCCGCAGAAGGCGGCGGGAATGCGGACCGATCCGCCGAGATCGGTCCCGATTGTCAGCGGGCCGAGGCCCGCCGCGACCGCCGCGGCTCCGCCGGAGGTCGAGCCGCCCGGGGTGCGCGCGAGGTTCCAGGGGTTGCGCGCCGTTCCATGCCGGCTGCTGATGCCGGAAGCCAGGCAGCCGAGATCGGGCATCGTGGTCTTGCCGAGCAGGATCGTTCCCGCTTCGCGCAGGCGGGTTGCGGGCGGCGCATCGACCGGCGACGGCGTGGCCGGCGCATAGGCCTTGCAGCCGCGATACATCGGCCGTCCGGCGACGGCGATGCTGTCCTTGATCGAAACCGGCACGCCGTCGAGCGGGCCGGCGGGCGCGCCGTTCATCCATCGCGCCTCGGAGGCCCTGGCCGCAGCCAGCGCGCTGTCGTCCTCGATCAGATAGAATGCCAGGAGCTTCGGGTTGAGGCGATGGATCCGGTCGAGGATGGCGGCGGTGACCTCCACGGGCGACAGCCGGCGCGCCCGGTATGCGGCGAGAAGCTCGGTCGCGGTCAGCGCGCACACATCGTCGGAGGACGGCGAGCCGGAAGGTGATGACGGGTTCTTGGACATCATGGCCGGAATCTAGGTCGATGCCGGCATGGGGCGACAGCTAGCAAAACTTTCAGGGTGCCGCTTCGGCACGCGCGAGATTGAAGCGGGCGTCAGAGATCGCTGATCAACCGACCTTGGACGGCCAGGGACACGGCATGCGTGCGGTTTCTCGCCCCGAGCTTCCGCATCGCGTTCTGCATATGCAGGGTCACGGTGCCGATGGAGCGGCCCAGCTTCGTCGCGATCTGCTTGGCGGAATAACCCTGGGCGCTCAGCCGCAGGCACTCCACCTCGCGGCGCGTCAGGCGGACCGAAGCGGCGGGACCGGTCGCCAGGCACAGTTTCGGCATGGCGAAGTTGTGGAACATATGGGCCGCCAGGCCGATCTCGCTCAGGTGCTGTTCGAGATCGCGATGGAAATGCCGCTCGGGATCGATCCGGATGCCGGTGAAGGTCGCCAATGCGCCGCTGCCATAGCGGATCGGCACGGTGATGCCCACGGTCAGCCTTGTGTCGTGCAGGTATTTCGCGACCGGCCGCGCGCCGTCATCCATGACGGGCGTCAGCGACGAAAGCGCATTCTCGAAATACGACCAGGTGAACGGCGTCTTCCTGGTATTGGCGACGCGCATCACGGGATCGATCTGGTAATAGCCGCCGTTGCGCCACAGATCGATCATGCTGTCGGGCGCGTTGCGGGTCACCAGGACGGCGGGCGTGACGATCTCCCGGTCACGCGTCAGCGGCACCGGGGCGTAATCGTAGTTGACGCTGCCGAGGCCGAAGCTGGAGAGGGCGTTGACCATGACGTCCAGCCCGGCATCGATGTCGGCTGCTCCGTTCAGTCCTTCTTCAAGGGCCAGGAACCAGTCTTCCATCGCGAAAGCTTAGCCGATCACCCCGGGCAGTCAACCGAACGCGGCCGGCGGGAGCGCCGGCTCGACGGTATCGGGTGCGCCGGCGGCCGCGCAAATCCTAGAATTTTTGCTAGCTAGATCGGTGGAGCGGGGCGACGCAACCTCATAACCGGGCTCAATTCCTCCGGGCGGCGCGATGCCACGCTCGGAGATACGAAGCGGCGATGCAGCCGTCGGGGAATCGGGAAATGCAAAGAGATCGGCGAAAAGCGTTTCATCTGGCGGCCTGCATGGTCGCCGGCCTGGCCTCGGCTTCGCTTGGCGCGGCCCGGGCGGACGATGCGGCCGCCCATCGGGGCGGGACATTGCGGCTGGTGGCGCGCTCGGCCGCGGGCACGCTCGACCCCCAGATCAACTATACGCTGCAATACTGGCAGCTCTTCCAGCCGCTCTACGACGGGCTGCTGGCCTTCAAAAAGGTCGCCGGGCCCGACAGCTTCACCGTCGTGCCGGACATCGCCGAGGCCATTCCACAGGCTGAGGACGGCGGCAAGACCTATGTCTTCAAGATCCGGCAGGGCATCAAGTTCGCAAACGGGCAGGAGGTCGGCGTCAAGGACGTGGTCGCTTCCTTCCAGCGGATCTTCAAAGTGTCCGGGCCGACCTCGGGCACCTTCTATTCCGTGATCGTCGGGGCCGACAAATGCCTCGCGGCGCCCGCGGACTGCACCCTGGAAGGCGGTGTCGTCGGCGACGAGGCGGCGCATACCGTGACGTTCCACCTGACCCGGCCCGATGCCGAGTTCTTCAACAAGCTCGCGATTCCCCATGCCGTCATCCTGCCGGCGGACACGCCCGGCAAGGATGCCGGCACGACGCCGATCCCCGGGACCGGGCCGTATCACATCGTCGCCTACGACCCGAACAAGCAGATGAAGCTGGAGCGCAATCCCTACTTCCACGAATGGAGCAAGGATGCGCAGCCCGACGGCCATGCGGACACCATCCTCTATGACTTCGGGCTGACCGAGCTGGCGCAGGTGAATGCCGTCGAGAACGGCCAGGCCGACTGGATGTTCGACCAACCGCCGCCGGGCCGCCTGAACGAGCTCGGCACCCACTATGCCAAGCAGGTCCACATCACCCCGCTCACGGCGATGTGGTACGCGCCGATGAACACCAACCTGCCGCCCTTCAACAACGAGCTCGCCCGCAAGGCGGTCAACTACGCGATCGACCGCAAGGCGCTGGTCTCGCTGTTCGGCGGCCCCAATCTCGCGACGCCGACATGCCAGCTCCTGCCGCCGAACTTCCCCGGCCACGAAGACTACTGCCCGTATACCGTCAACCCGGGAGCGACCTGGTCCGCGCCGGACCTGGAGAAGGCCAAGCAGCTCGTCAAGGAATCCGGCACGGCCGGGCAGCATGTCACCATCATCGCCGAGGACACGACGATCTCGCGCAGCATCGCCGTCTACCTGCAGAGCCTGCTGAACAAGCTCGGATATGTCGCCGACATCAAGGCGATCTCGCCCGATATCCAGTTCACCTATATTCAGAACACCAAGAACAAGGTGCAGCTCAGCATCTCGCAATGGTACCAGGACTATCCGACCGGCTCGGATTTCCTCTACACGCTACTGAGCTGCGACTCGTTCCATCCGGAGAGCGACGCTTCGGTCAACATCTCGGGATTCTGCGATCACGCGATCGACGCGGAGATGAAGAAGGCCATGGACATCCAGATCTCGGACCTGGCGGCCGCCAATGCCAAATGGGCCGAGATCGACCGGATGGTCGTCGACAAGGCGCCGGTCGCGGTGCTCTTCACGCCGAAGCATCTGGACTTCGTCTCGCGGCGCCTGGGCGGCTTCAGCTTCAGCCTGCAATACTACTTCCTGTTCGCCAACGCCTGGGTCCAGTAGCCCGGCGGAGCGCGGCGGCCGACCGCCCGATGGCGCTCAGCCGACCTTGGTGGTCAGCTCGCCGACACCGTCGATCCCGCCGCGCATCGTATCGCCACGCTGGACCGCGGCGACGCCGGCGGGCGTGCCGGTGAAGATGAGATCGCCGGCCTTCAATTCGAACAGGCCGGAGAGATGCGCGATGATCTCCGGCACCGACCAGATCATCTCCGAGAGATCGCCGGTCTGACGGCGCTGGCCGTTGACCTCGAGCCAGATCTTGCCCTTCGCCGGATGCCCGATATCGCCGGCGCGCCGGATCGCGGAGCAGGGCGCTGCGTGGTCGAAGGCCTTGCCGACCTCCCAGGGTCGTCCGGCCTTCTTCGCCTCGCCCTGCAGGTCGCGGCGGGTCATGTCGAGCCCGACCGCGTAGCCGTAGACATGCTTCAGCGCATCGGCGGCGGCGATGTCCCTGCCGCCGGAGCCGATCGCCACCACCAGCTCGATCTCGTGATGCACGTCCTTGGATTTCGAGGGATAGGGGAAGGGCCCGCCGTCGATCACCAGGGACTCCGGATTCTTCTGGAAGAAGAACGGCGGCTCGCGCGAGGGATCGTGGCCCATCTCCTTGGCGTGCTCGGCGTAGTTCCGCCCGACGCAGTAGATGCGTCGCACCGGAAAGGATTTGGGCGAGCCTTCGACCGGCACGGCCGCTTGCGGCTGCGGTGCGATCACATAATGCGGGTCGCCGGTGGTGGAGTTCATCGCCTGGCTCCTGGATCTCTTCGGGTCATTCTGCACCGGGCGCGCGGACCGCGCCACCATCCATCGGCGGGACGGCGCGATGGCCGGTCACCTCGGCGCCGGCATCGTGCCGCAGCGGGAGATAGAAGAACAGCGACGCCATCGCGACCACGCCGACCAGGAAGAAGGCCGGCGGGAAGTCCGCGGCGTTCGGCGTCGTGCTGCCGGAGAACAGGATGGTGAAATGCAAGACCATCGCGCCGATCCCGACGCCGACGCTCAGGGAAAGCTGCTGCGCGATGCTGGAGAAGCTCGATGCATGGCTCATGCGCGGCTGCGGCACGTCGGACATGGTCAGCGTGTTGATGCCGGTGAATTGCAGCGAGCGGAAGAAGCCGCCCGCGAGCAGCAGGCCGAGGATGAGCCAGCCCGGCGTCTCCGGCCGGAACAGGCCGTAGACCGCGACGAACCCGCCGCTGATGATGGCGTTGGCGATCAGGGTGCGGCGGAAGCCGAAGCGGCGCAGCAGCGGCCCGGCGGTCGCCTTCATCAGCATCGCGCCGGCCGCGCTGGCGAAGGTCAGGAGGCCCGAGCGGAACGGGCTCAAGCCGAAGCCGAGCTGCAGCATCATCGGCAGGATGAAGGGCAGGGCGCCGATCGCGATCCGGAAGAAGAACCCGCCGTAGATCCCGGAGCGGAAGGTCGGGATGGTCAGCAGTCGCAGATCGATGATCGGATGCGGGTTGCGATAGGCGTAGCGGATATAGGCGATGATGGAGATCGCGCCGACCACCAGCAGGGTGACCGTCACCGGCACCGGCAGGGTGCCGCGCCCGACGGTTTCGAAACCGAAGATGAGGCCGGTGAAACCCACCGCCGTCATGACGAAGCCGTAGGCGTCAAACGGTCGCACGTCCTTCTCGCGGACGTTCTCGATGAAGATCGTCACCAGCGTGATGCCGAGGATGCCGATCGGGATGTTGATCCAGAAGATCCAGCGCCAGGAGACGTAGGTGGCGAGGAAGCCGCCGATCGGCGGGCCGATCACCGGACCGATCAGAGCGGGCAGCGTCAGATAGGCCATGGCCCGCACCAGGTCGGACTTCGCGACCGAGCGCAGCAGCACCAGCCGCCCGACCGGCACCATCATGGCGCCGCCCAGGCCCTGGAAGATTCGGGCGGCGACGAAGCCGAAGAACGAGGTGCTGAGGCCGCAGGCGATCGAGCCCAGCATGAAGACGACGATCGCCCCGCGGAACACGTGCCGCGCGCCGAACCGGTCGGCGAACCAGCCGCTGGCCGGGATGAAGACCGCCAGGCTCAGCAGGTAGGAGGAGATGGCGAGGTTGAGCCGGATCGGATCCTCGCCCAGGGAATGCGCGATCGCAGGCAGCGCCGTCGCCAGCACGGTCGAATCGAGATTCTCCATGAAGAGCGCGGTCGCGACGATCAGCGGGACGAGGAAGGGGCGACCGTTCTGGGTCGGCATAGGGCGGGCACGCAAGGGACTGGAGATCTGGCCAAAACAATAGAACGGCCGGAAGGTTTCAGACCTGCGTTTATCGGGCGCGTGCCATGCCGGGTGCAAGGGACCGCGGCGGCAGGCCAGGCCAATAAAAAGCCGGGCAAAAGCCCGGAAAAATAGAACTCGGCGGCGACCGGAGGGAACCTGGAATGCATCGGCGAATGGGTACGGGCCGAGATCGCCTCGGCCCGATACCCAGCCGCCAATCAGGCATCGGCCGGAGCACACATGAGATTATGCATACCCGGAGATGCAGTGAGACGGAGCGGCGGAATGCGGCGGAACATGTGCTCCGCCGCGCCGATCACATCACCGCTTCCTTGGTCGCCTTGGACGGGCGGAACCGGAATTTCTTGGACGCGGCGATCTTGATGGCTTCGCCGGTCTGCGGATTGCGGCCCATGCGGGCGGCGCGCTTGGCGACGACGAAAGTGCCGAGCGTCGTGCGCACCGGCTCCTTCTTGGACGTCTTGGTCACGGTGTCGAAGAACGCCTCGACGACGGCTTTCACGTCCTTGAGGGCGACGCCGCTTTTCTTTTGGACGGCGGCGAGAAGATCACGCTGGTTCATTGTGGACCCCTATTGATTGGCGTGCGGGCGAATCGCCCATGGCCAATCCAACCTAACCAAATCGTCGTCACTCAGCAATAAAACTAGCGAGGAAAAATGCGGGTTTTTGACGCTTGCGGCGAGTCGCGCCGCATTTTTTCCGCGTCTCAGGCTGTTTGCGTGCGCGCGAGCGCATCGTGACGCGCGTCCGCGATGATTGCGCCGCGCCGGAGATTGTGTAGTCTTTCCCCACGTGAAACCGCCGCGCGCGGTCAACCGCGCTCTCGGCATCGGTGGGCAAGGCTGTGTCAAACAAGACAAAAAAGCGGGAGGCACTGCGACGCTCCGCGCCGGCGCGGCCGGCGAAACGCCGTGCCGCCGAGCCCAAGCTCGACTTCCAGGATCCGCACTCGGTCGATTCGCGGCGCAACGATCTCGAGCTCGCCATCGGCCGCGAGGTGCGCGACTTCCGCCGCAAGCTCAACATGACCGTCGCCGAGCTCGCGGCGATGGCCGGCATGTCGACCGGCATG
>DASZYM010000558.1:0-4766 GCA_035545355.1 Dongiaceae bacterium | reverse complement strand
CCGCGGCCGATGCCACCGGCCGCGCCGGTCAGCAGCAGGGTGCGCTTGGAAAAATCGAACATCGATGACACTCCGAGCTCAAGCGGGTGCGAGCTGCAGCAGCTCGATCAGGATGCCGTTGGGATCGCGGATATAGCCGGCCTTGGCGCCGCCGACCGCACCCGACGAGACCACGGCGATGCGGCCCTGCGGCGTCGCGCCGGCCTTGATCAGCGCATCCCAGGTGCGCTCGATGTCGTCGGTCTCCAGGCAGACATGCGCCGCGCCACGGAGCGCCGGAGCGGGGGCCGCGCCGGGCATCGCGCCGGCGAGATACTGGATGAACTCGATATGGTGGCCATGGCCGTAGAGATGCGCGACCATCAGCGACGCGCCGGCAATGCCCGTCACCTGTTCCTGCCAGTGCCCTTCGCGCGGCGAGACCGAGGCGGCCTCGAAACCCAGCATCTCGGTCCAGAATTTCACCGACTTCTGCATATCGGCGACGGTGAAGCTGGTATGGTTGAAGCCCGTGATCATCGTCGCACCTAAAGGAATCCGTAGGCGGTCCAGCCGCCGTTCACTTCCAGCGTATGGCCGGTCACATAGCTCGCCGCTTCGGGGGAGAGCAGGTAGGCGATGCCCTGCGCCACCTCTTCCTCGCTGCCCATCCGGCCCATCGGCGTTCGCTTGTTGATGGCCGAGGGATCGAAGCTGCCGGCCGCGGCCAGCGCCCGCGTCGGCCCGTTCATGATATAGCCGGGCGCGATGGCATTGACCCGGATGCCGCGCTCGGCCCACTCGATCGCCTGCATCTTGGTGAGGCTGATCAGGGCGCTCTTCGACACGCAATAGGGTCCGCGGGTCGGCGCCGAGACCTGGCCCAGCACCGAGGAGATGTTGACGATGGCGCTTCCCGGCTGCATGCGGCGCACCGCGGCATTGGAGATCTCGATCGGCGCGAAGAAGTTGACGTCCATCACCTTCTGCCAGCGCTCCTTCGAGAGCTCGAGCAGCGGTGCGTGGTCCCAGATACCGGCATTGTTGATCAGGTCGTCGATCCCGCCCCATTCCCGCACCATCGCGTCGAGCGCCGCCTCGACCGAGCTGATGTCGGTTACGTCGCCGGCATAGCCGCGAGCCCTATCCTCGCCGATCTCGCGCGCGGTGCGCTCGGCGGCTGCGCCGTCGCGGTCGAGCAGGGCGACGCGCCAGCCGCGTTCGGCCAGCAGCCGCGCCGTCGCCGCGCCGATCCCGGCACCGCCGCCGGTGATGAAGACCCTGCGTTTCGAGACTTGATCCGGCATGGCGATCACCCTTGCGTCACTATGGTCACTATGGCTGTATCAGTTGGGCTTTGCATTCTGCATCAGGGCGCGGACCGCCGACACGATCGCATCGGCCTTGGGGAGCAAGGCCGCCTGGAGGATCGGGGCCGCCGGGATCCGCGTATCCGGCGCGCCCAGCCGCCGTACGATCGCATTGGGCTGGCTCTCGGCGATGCGCGCGGCGATCTCCGCGCCCACGCCCCCCGTGCGGTTCGCCTCATGGACAATCAGCACGCGGCCCTTCGCCTTGCCGACGACGTCGGCGATGGCCCTCTCGTCGAGTGGGGAAAGCCAGCGAAGATCGAGGACCGCGGCCTCGATCCCATCTTTCGCCAGGCGTTCGGCGGCGTCGGCGGCCTCGAGCGCCATGGCGCCCCAGGCGATGATCGCGACATCGCCGCCCTCCCGCACCAACCGCGCCGTGCCGATCGGATCGGGCACGCGGTCGAAGGCGACCGTGCCCTTGCGCTGATAGATGCCGCGCTGCTCGATCAGGATGACCGGGTCTTCGGCGGCAGCGGCGGCACGCAGCATGTCATAGGCGTCCTGCGGCGTCGCCGGCATGCCGAGCAGCAGGCCGGGAATGTGGAACAGCAGCGCCTCGAGCGACTGGGAATGCTGAGAGCACGAGCCGGGAGTGGCGCCCTGCTGCGTGCGAACCACCATCGGCACATGGGCGCGGCCCTGGGTGACGTAGCGGTAGTTGGCGGCCTGGTTGATGAGCTGGTCGAGCGCGACCAGCATGAAATCCGCCCACATGATCTCGACCACCGGGCGGAAGCCTTCGAGCGCGGCGCCGATCGCCGAGCCGAGGATCGCCGCCTCGGCGATCGGCGTGTCGAACACGCGCTCTGCGCCGAACTCGCGCTGCAGGTTGCGCGCCGCGCCGAAAATGCCACCGGCCTTGCCGACATCCTCGCCATAGACCAGCGCGCGATCGTCTTCGACGAGGATGCGGCGCAACGCTTCGTTGACGGCGTTGATGTAGGTCGTCTCGGTCGCGGCTGCGGTGGCGCCGCTCTTTGCGGCCCGAGGCTGTGCCTTGGCCGTCACGTGCAGGCGCGCCTCGGCGGCATCGGGCTGCGGCGCCTTGGCGACGGTCTCGGCGATGGCGGTAAGCTCCCGCTCGACCGCGTTGCGGATCGCCTCGAGGTCGGCCTCCGCGGCGACATTGCTCTCGAGCAGGCGTGCGCCCAGCAATGCTATCGGATCGTTGCCTGCTGCGGCCGCGCGATCCTCCTTCGGCCGATAATGCTCGATGTCGCGGTTGTAATGGCCCCAGAGACGCGAGATCTTGCATTCGATGAAGCTCGGGCCGCGCCCGCTGCGCGCCTGCTCGGCGGCATGGGCGATGGTGTCGCGTACCGCGATCGGATCGGCGCCGTCGATGGTGACGCCGGTCATGCCGTAGCCGCTGGCACGCTTGGCCAGGCGATCGACCTTGATGATCTCGGCGCTGGCGGTCATCTCGGACCACGCGTTGTTCTCGCAGAGGAAGATCACCGGCAGCCCGTAGGCGGCGGCGAAGACGAAGCTTTCATGCAGCGCGCCCTGGCTGGTCGCGCCGTCGCCGAAGGAGACGAGGGCGATGTCGCCCGATCCTTTGAGCTTCGCGGCCAGCGCGACGCCGCAGGCGATCGGCCCGCCGGCGCCGACGATCGAGTTTTCGCCGATGAAGCCGTCCCAGGGCGCCGTGATCAGGGCCGATCCGGCGCGCCCGCCGTTGATCCCGGTCCTGCGATGCGAGACCTCGGCGAAGATCTGCTCGGCGTCGAGCTTGCCGGTCAGGGCCCAGCCATGGCCGCGATAGGTGGCGACCACCTTGTCCGTGCCGGGGCGCAGGGCCGCCATCGCGCCGACCGGGATCGATTCCTGGCCGGCGCAGAGATGGATGGAGCCGGCAATGCCGGGCGGCGTGGCCGTCGACAGGTCCAGGCAGCGTTGTTCGAAGCCGCGGATGAACTGCATCCGCCGATAGGCATCAAGCGCGAAATCGGCATCGGCTGGCTTGATCGGCTTCGAGCTGTTGGCAAGCATGATCGGTTCCGTGTTGCTGAAGCTGCAGCGTCAGAAAGTATCCCCCGCACCGGCATAGCGGCGTGGGGGATATGGTCGCTGCGTTACTGCCCGAAGGCGGCGCGCCAGGACTTGTAGTTCTCCATCTCGTCCTGGTGCAGGCTGCGCCACTTGCTGATGACGCTGTCATAGGTTTCGGCGGCCTGATCCACCGTCATGTTGCCGCCGAGGATGCCTTGCAGCACGACGAAGTTGCCGTTCACGTCGAGATCGGTCGGATAGAAGTTGGCGCGATAGAAGCTGACGCCATCCTTCATCCAATCGACCAGCGCCTTGTCCGTCGGCAGCGAGACATTGCTGCTGTCCCAGCGCGAATCGTTCGGCAGGTCGCCCACTTCCTTGTAGAGCGCGTTCAGTCGATCCTGGCTGTGCAGGAAGGCGAGGAAGTTGCCGGCCAGCGCCTTGTTCTTGGCGAAGCTGGTCACCTGGAAGCCGGGCGTGTCCTCATAGAGGCGTCCCGCATCGGGAATGGTGCCGAATACCGGAACCTTCATGACGCCGACATCCATGCCGCCCTTCACCATGTCGCGGATGGTCTGCTGGAACCCGGGAGCGGCGAACACCATCGCCACCTTGCCTTGCTGAAAGCGGCCGAGCCCATCGGCGAAGTTGATGGAGTTGGTATCGTCGTTGAAGAACGGCTTCAGCTCGGCGAGCTTGGCGATCCAGGATTTCCACTTGTCCGACTTGTAGTCGCCGTCGAGCACCATCTGCAGCAGGTCGCCCTCGGTGAAGACCTGCGCCTGCATGGCGGAGGCGAGCATCTCGCCGCCGAATCCGTCCTTCAGGCCGACGGTCAGCGGCGTGATGTTCGCGGCTTTAAGCTTGCCGGCGGCGGCGATGAAGTCGGCCCAGGTCTGCGGCGGCTGCGCCGGATCGAGGCCGGCCTGCTTGTAGAGCGCCTTGTTGTAGAGGATCGGGTAGACCCGGGCGTCGATCGGATAGAGCCAGGTCTTGTCCTGCCACTTGGTGGCCGAGATGGTCGGGACCGCCTTCAGGTCGTCGGCGCTGAGCGCATCCTCGTTCGGCACGGTGCAGCCGTTCCAGACCTGCTCCAGCGACCAGATGCCGGCCCAGTTGTACCAGAGATCGGGGCCGGAGCCGCCCTTGCAGGCGGTCGCCTGGGTCGTGGTGTAGGTGTCGGTCGATTGCAGCACCGCCTCGACGGTCACGTTCGGATGCAGCTTCTCATAGGCGGCGATCGACTCCTTCATCCAGTCCTCGATGCCGGGGACCTCCTGGTTGCCGAGCCACCAGAGCGTGAGCTTGGCCTGGCCGGCCGAAGCGGGATCGTAAGCGCTGCCGAGATCGTCGGCGAAGGCAGCGGCGCCGGCGATGCCGCTGAGCAGCACGGCCGGCATGGCGACGCGGATCAAAGACTTC
>DASZYM010000557.1:0-4346 GCA_035545355.1 Dongiaceae bacterium | reverse complement strand
CGGCTACAGCCATGGCCGGCTGCGCCAGCTCGTGCTGGGCGGCGTCACCAGCTACATGATGGATCACGCCGACCTGCCGGTCCTGATGGCGCATTGATCCCGGTTGACCGATCGGCCCGCCCGGGCCTAGCGTTCCGGGATGGGCAAGGGATTGATCCTTCTGGCTATTCTGACCGTCGCCGGGGCTCTCCCCGCGGCGGCCTGCAACTGCCCGAAGGAGCAGCTCATCAAGGAGCACGGCACGGTCGGCGTCTTTGCGCCGCGGCTCGGTCCGGTCCGGCCGGTGATCCAGGCGGCGGCGACGGCTGCGACGCCCGGTCCGTTGCCCTTGCTGATCCCGATCCGGGAGACGCCGTCCCCCGGACCCACCGCCCTGGAATGGCTGCTCCTCGATCGGTGACGGTCGACAGGGCCGGGATCCGGGCGTAAACTCCGGCCCATGATGAAAACGGTCTTCGGCATGACGGTTCTGGCGGCTCTGGCCCTTTCGGCCGGGGCGGCGGGCGCTTGCCCCTTCGGAAAGACCGCGCAGACCACCGACCAGCAGACCACGGCCTCCAGCGACCAGGTTCCGCTGCCGGCCGGCGGCGCGAAGACGACGGAGACCAAAACCGGCGGCTGAGGTGGCGGCCTGTCGAGCTATTCGATCGGCCGCACCCTTGTGCGGCCGTTTTCGTTTCTGGATCAATTGCAGCGAGTCAATGTGAGGACGCGATGAGTTACCGAGTGGCAGTGGTGGGCGGAACCGGCAATGTCGGCCGCGAGATGTTGCAGACCCTGGCGGAGCGCGAGTTCCCGGTGAAGGAGGTGATCCCGCTCGCCTCCGCGCGCTCGGTCGGCCAGGAGGTCTCGTTCGGCGAGGACGACATCCTCAAGGTCCGCGAGCTCGCCAAGTTCGACTTCAAGGGCGTCGATATCGTCCTCTCCTCGCCGGGCGCCAAGGTCTCGGCCGAGTTCTCGCCGAAGGCCGCCGCCGCGGGCGCCATCGTGATCGACAATACCAGCCATTTCCGCATGGACCCGGACGTGCCGCTGGTGGTGCCCGAGGTCAATCCCGAGGACATCGCGCTCTATCGCAAGAAGGGCATCATCGCCAACCCGAACTGCTCGACCATCCAGATGGTGGTGGCGCTGAAGCCGCTGCACGACCTGGTGCGCATCAAGCGCGTCGTGGTTTCGACCTATCAGTCGGTCTCGGGTGCGGGCAAGGAGGGGATGGACGAGCTGTTCGACCAGACCCGCAATGTCTTCACCAACGGCTCGCTGGAGCACAAGAAGTTCACCAAGCAGATCGCCTTCAACGTCATTCCGCATATCGACGTCTTCATGGAAGACGGCTCGACCAAGGAAGAGTGGAAGATGGCGGTCGAGACCCGCAAGATCCTCGACCCCGACATTCCGGTCACCGCGACCTGCGTGCGCGTGCCGGTCTTCGTCGGCCATTCCGAAGCGGTCAATGTGGAGTTCGAGAGCGCGCTGCCGATCGAGCACGCCACCGCGGCGCTCAAAGCCGCGCCCGGCGTCAGCGTCATCGACTACCGCGCCGATGAAGGCTATGTGACCCCGGTGGAGGCTGCCGGCGAGGACAAGGTCTATGTCTCCCGCCTGCGCAGGGACCCGACGGTGAAGCACGGGCTCAACATGTGGGTCGTCTCCGACAACCTGCGCAAGGGCGCCGCCTTGAACGCGGTGCAGATCGCGGAAGTCCTGGTCCGCGACCACCTGAAGAAAGCGGCCTGAAGATGCGGCGGCGCCGGTGGCTTTCCATCGGCGCCGCCGTTCTGCTCTGTCTCTTGCCGGTACGTGCATTCGCCGATTCCGCCTGCGACGAATCGGCGGTACGCGATGCGCTGGAACGGCTGGCCGATGCGCTTGGCACGCCCAAGGCGCAGGCGGCGATGAAAGCCGCCCGCGCGGATTTCGCCGCCGACCAGCAATTCGACAACGAGGGCGACGCCAAGTACCTGGCCGCAGCCGCGATCTACGTGAAGGGGACGGACGACCTCGAGGCCGGCGCGGTCGATGACGCCTGCGCCATGCTGCAGAATGCCGGCAAGCTGATCCGCGCCGTCATCGCCGGCGAGTGATCACTCGATCTTCTCCGCCGACATCTCCGTATCCAGCACCGACCAGCGTTCCTGGCTCTCGACGATCTTCAGCTCGTCGGACTTGGTCGCGGCGGTCAGTCCGGTGATGATGCTCATGCCCTCGGCCGCATTGCCGAGGGCCGTCGGCAGGTCGCGATGGCCGAGATAGCGCCCGAGGAAGAGTGCCGCGAAGCAGTCGCCGTTGCCCGAAGCCCGCATGTCGTGGCGCTTGGCCTTGGCCTGCCAGAGCCCGCTATCGTCGAGGGCGAGCGAGGTCAGGACGTCGCCATGGGTCGCGTCCGGAATGCCGGTCGCGACGATCAGCGCGCGCCGGGTCTTCTTCCGGAGCGCCTCCATCGCCGGACGCACGTCGCCCAGGCCGGTCACCGGCAAGCCCGAGAGATGCTGCAGCTCGAAGATGTTGGGGAACAGGATATCGGCGCGCGGCACCAGTTCCTTGTCGATCGCCGAGGCCAGCTCCTTGGAGACATAGAGCGCGCCGTCATCGCCCATCACCGGATCGCAGGCGAAGACCACGTCCGGCTTCCTGGCACGCGCCGCTTCCAGCGCCGCGATCACCACCGGCACGGTGGGCGCGTCGCCGAGATAGCCGGTCAGCACCGCATCCAGCCGGCCCAGGAGATCGAGCTTGCGCAAGCCCTCGATCAGCTCCTCCAGCACCCGCGGCTCGAGCTTGCGCCCGGTGAAAGACGGCTTCGCCAGATGGTTGGAATAGAGCACGGTCGGCAGCGACCAGATCGCGTGTCCGAGGCGCTGCAGCGGGAAGGTCGAGGCCTGAAGCCCGACATGGCCATAGACCACGTGGGACTGGATCGAGAGGATGTTCATGATCGGAAGGAAAGTCCTGTCGGAGGGCCCGGTGCGGCCGGGCTTGTGCGGTACACCCCGCACTGTTTAGAAAGTCGCGGGCGATTTCAAGCCGAGGATTGTTCGGATACAACGGCTTTAGCCATCTCCGCCGCCTGAGCTAGGCAATCGCCCGCAGGCCTTTCGCCTTCACCAGGTTGAGCAGTTTCAGCGACGGCCCGTCGGGCCGTTTCTCCCCGCGCTCCCATTTGCTAACCGCATCCTTTCGGACGTTCAGATACTGGGCAAAGACCGGTTGGGAAACCTGCTCGCGTTCCCGCAGCGCACGAATCTCCCTGGGCGTCAATGGCGTCACCGGCGTAAGGCACAGCGCATCGAACTCGCGCATGGTCGCCTTATCCACCAGCCCGGACTTATGCAGGCCGGACGCCGTCTTATGAACCGACCGGAGGATACCGGCCTCGGTCTTTCTCGATACGGTCATTGGCTCCTCACCTCGACCAACTCGCCGGCAGTCTCCGCCCTTTGAATCTGCTCCCTGGAGAAACCAAAGAGAATATCGGCCAGTCGTTTCAGCGCCTTCAGTTCCTTGGTGGTGACATTCGTCTTGGCGTTCTTGGCAAAGCCATGGGCGAAGAAGCTGTGCTTGCCGGTCTTGAACAGGATGATCACGCGAAAGCCGCCTGATTTTCCTCCGCCCTCACGGGCGATCCGCTGCTTGAATACACCGGCGCCGAGATCAGCGTCGTAGCGGCCGGCGGCAACATCATTGGCTGTAGACGGTCATGCCCGCCCCGGCGGCCCGGACTCCGGTAGCATTAGTCCTCAGAGCTACAGCTGTCAATTCCGTGCCGCACCCGAATTGCGCCGCCGGATATCGCCGTCTAGCATATCGTGATGAAAACCAATCCCGGCAATTTCTTCGAGGACTTCCGCCTCGGCCAGACCATCCGCCATGCGGTGCCGCGCACCGTGACGGCGGGGGATGTGGCACTTTATATCGGCCTCACCGGATCGCGCTTTGCGCTGCCGTCTTCGGACAGCTTCGCGCAGAGCCTCGGCCTCGCTCGCGCGCCGATCGACGATCTGCTGGTCTTCCACATCGTGTTCGGGCGGACCGTCGCCGACATCTCGCTCAATGCCGTGGCCAATCTCGGCTATGCGGGATGCCGCTTCGGCGTGCCGGTCTTTCCCGGCGACACATTGAGCGCGACCTCGACGGTCATCGGCCTCAAGGAGAATTCCAACCGCGAGACCGGTACCGTCTATGTACGCTCGACCGGGGTCAATCAACGCGGCGAGACCGTGCTCGACTACATCCGCTGGGTGATGGTGCGCAAATACGACAAATCATCGCCGGCGCCCGAGGCGGTCGTGCCGGATTTGCCGAGCGCCGTCGAGCCGGCCGACTTCGCCATCCCTCCCGGCCTC
>DASZYM010000556.1:0-7232 GCA_035545355.1 Dongiaceae bacterium | reverse complement strand
TCGTCGCCGTCATGGCGCACCACGCGGGGCGGCGTCACCACCTTGCCGCCGACCAGGTTGTCGGTGATGTCGAGCAGGCCGCGCATCAGGGTCTGGTAGCAATGCACGACCTCGGCGCCCATGGCCTCGCGATCGACCTGGCCGTTGGGGCCGGGTGCGGGCGGGCGCTTCACCACGAAGCCGCCCTTGGAGCCGACCGGCACGATGACGGCGTTCTTCGCCATCTGCGCCTTCATCAGCCCCAGGATCTCGGTGCGGAAATCCTCCTTGCGGTCGGACCAGCGGATGCCGCCGCGGGCGACCTTGCCGCCGCGCAGATGGATGCCTTCCATCCGCGGCGCATAGACCGAGACCTCGACCATCGGCCGGGGCAAGGGCAGCTCGTCGATCTTCGAGGAATCGAGCTTGAAGGAGACGTAATCCTTCACCCCGCCGTTTTTGGCAGGCTGGAAGAAGTTGGTGCGCAACGTGTTGACGACGGCGTTGGTGTAGCGCCGGAGGATCCGGTCGTCGTCGAGATTGGTGACCGCTTCCAGCGCCTTCTCGATCTCCTCGATGATCTTGGCGCTGCCCGCCACGCGGTCGCCGGTGAAGTCGGGATCGTTGCGCAGGTGGAACAGCTTCACGATCGACTTGGTGATGCTGGCATTGCCGCAGAGCGTGGCTTCCATATAGGCCTGGCTGAAAGCGATCGCCGCCTGGCGCAGATACTTGCAATAGGCGCGGATCAGGGTCACGTCGCGCCAGGTCAGGCCCGCCAACACCAGGCGGTTGAAGCCGTCATCCTCCATCTCGCCGGTCCAGATCCGGCTATAGGCGTCCTGGAAACGGTCCCTGAGCTCGGCGACGTCGAGCTCGCTCCCGTCGGTCGTGACCATGGAGAAATCGTGGATCCAGGTCGGCTCTTCGTTGCCCACGGGCTCGACCTTGTAGGCATTCTCGCTGATCACCTTCAGGCCGAAATTCTCCAGCGACGGAAGCACGTTGGAGAGCGCGATCTTCTCGTTCGCCCGATAGAGCTTCAGGTGCAGCTCGTTGCCGCCGGCTTCGACCGGGCGGTAGAGGTTGATCGGCGGCGTGGCGGATTGCTGCGCCTGCTCGATGCGCTCGATATCGCCGACCGCGGCCCGCGCGCCGAACTCCTCCTGGAAGCCGGCCGGGAAGGCCTCGTCATAGCGCTTCAGCAGCGCCAACCCGCTGGCCTCGCCCTTGATATCGACCAGCGCCTCTTTCAGCCGGTCGCGCCAGGAGCGGCAGGCATCGGCGACCTGGTGCTCCAGCTCCTTGAGATCGACGTTGGGGATCTGTCCCGGCGTGGTCGCGACGATGATGTGGAGCCGCGCCAGCGGCCCGTCGCCCATATGGGTGTACCAGGTCGAGACCTTGCCGCTGAAGGCGGCGGCCAGGATCTCCTGGATCTGCAGGCGGAGCGCCGTCGTATGCCGGTCGCGCGGCAGGTAGACGAAGCAGGAGATGAACCGCTCGTAAGGGTCGCGGCGCACGAACAAAGCCACGCGCTGGCGCTCCTGCAGGTGCAGGATGCCGAGCGCGATCTCGTAGAGATCGTCCTCGGAGGCCTGCAGCAGCTCGTCGCGCGGGAAGGTGTCGAGGATGTGCTGCAGCGACTTGCCGTCATGGCTGCTGGGGGCGAAGCCGGCGCGCTTGGTGATCTGCTCGACCTTGTGGCGGAGCAGGGGGATCTCCCACGGGCTGCGGCTATAGGCGGCCGAGGTGAAGAGGCCGACGAACAGGCGCTCGCCGATCGCCTTGCCCTTCTTGTCGAAGCGCTTGACCCCGATCGCGTCCATCGGCGCGTCGCGGTGCACGGTCGAGCGCAGGCTCGCCTTGGTCAGCAGCAGCGGCTTGGGCTGCGCGATGAAGCTGCGGATCTCGGGCGGCGCGTCGTCGCGGTTGCGGATGCCCTCGAACACCCGGACGTTCCAGTCCTTCAACAGGCCCAGGGCCGGCGCGCCTTCGGCGATCTTGTAGGTGGCGGCCGACTTGCCGCCCTCGACGGTGTATTCGCGATAGCCGAGGAAGGTGAAGTGGTCGCCGACCACCCAGTTCAGGAAAGCGAGCGTCTCGGCCGCCTCCGCCGCGTCGAGGTCGCCGGATTTGGCTTCCAGCTCCTTGATCGCCGTGTGCATCTCGTCGCGCATCGCCCGCCAGTCGGCGACGGCGGTGCGCACGTCGGCCAGCACCACGGCGATGCGCGCCTTGATCTCGTCCATCCGGGCGAAGGTCGCGGCCTGCGCGACGCGGAGCTGCATGACGGATTCCGCCGGCGCATCCTTCTTGCCGATCGAGACCAGCTTGCCGGAGGCGTCGCGCTCGATCCGCATGATCGGATGGATCACCAGATGCACGGCGACATCCAGGCGGTTCAACTCGGCGGTCACCGAATCCACCAGGAACGGCATGTCGTCGTTGACGATCTCGACCACCGTATGCGGGCTCTGCCAGCCATGCTCCTCGATCTCGGGATTGAACACCCGGATCTTCGGCTGGCCGGGCGTGCGCTTCATCGCGAAGTTGAGCAGCGAGAGCGCCGCGGAGAACAGGTCCTCGGGCGGCTGTCCGGCAATATCGTCGGAGGCGACGTTGGCATAGAAGGCGCGGACGAAGTCTTCGACCTGCTTGGCGCGCTGGCGCTCGATCCGCTCAGCGATGAACTTGAGCACGTCGTCGGTGAGCTTCGCTTTCAGGTTTTCCGCTCGCATGATGATTGGCGATCCCCTGGGGTGAATGTGTTCGGCTCTTTGCACGGCCGGTGTGCGGATTTCCGCCGATTTTCGTCTCGATCACGGTTAAGACTAGCTTAAGCGACCCGATACTGCCAGTTGCCGCGCCATCGATAAGCCGCGACCGGTTCGCCTAAGTGTCTGGCCGGGTGGCGGAATTCCACACCGCTCCTTCATCCTCCATTAAACATCTGTTGCGATCCTTCGGGCATCGAAAATCCGTCGAGGACTCCGCAATGCTGATGGATGACGTGCGTGGCGAGATCGTGCTCCGGCGCCTGCCGAAGGACATTCTCGACAGCTTGACGCCCGAACAGACGGCCGCCATCCGCCGCGCCGGGGGCTCCGCCCATCCGCGGCGGCATCCGATCGATGCGCGGTTCAGCTTCCGCCTGCCGTTCCTGGGCAGCGCCTATATGGTGCTGCTGGTCGGCAAGGAACTGCGCAGCCCGGCGCGCCGCGCCTTCGACCGGGAGGTCCGGCCCGGCGAACGTCTCAGCCGCGCCGTGCTGGTCGCGCTCGGCGCCGCCGCTCTGCTGCTCGCGGCGCTGGTCGGGATCCTGTTCCAGAACACGATCATTGCCGGCTAGCCGTCTCGCGCGGCTGATCGGCGCGGCGCTGATCGCAGCCGCCGCCCATGGCATCGACACCGCGCGCGCCGATGACAGCGCCGCCGCGGCCGCCGCGAACACGCCGCCGGCCGGCGGCGCACAGACGGAGAGCCTGCCCTGGCGCACCACCCGGCTCTCCGGCAGCGACATGCGCATGCCGGCGGATTCCACCATTTGGCCGTGGATCGCGATCGGGCGTCTGAACCGCGAGGTCGGCGGCCATTGCACCGCCGTGCTGGTCGGCCCGCGCCAGGTGCTGACCGCGGCGCATTGCCTCTACAACCTGGTGGATCGCCGCTGGACCCTGCCGTCGGAGGTGCATTTCGTCGCCGGCTATCACCGCGGCGCCTATGCCGGCCATGCGGTGGCGACGCGCTTCACCATCGCGCCGGGCTACGATCCGCTGCATCCGACGCAGCCCGCGGCCATGGCCCGCGACTGGGCGATCCTGGAACTGGCGCAGTCGATCCCGATCAAGCCGGTCCCGCTTTCCACGCGCTCGCTCTCCCAGGTGATGGGTGCCGCGCGCTCCGGCGAGCTCAACGTCGCCGGCTATCCCGCCGATTATGCCGAGGTGCTGATGCGACATCAGGGCTGCGAACTCCTGGGCGAAGCCTCCGACGTGCCGCTCCTGGTACATCGCTGCGACGTGACCTATGGCGTCTCCGGCGCGCCGCTGCTGCTGCTCGAAGGCGGCAAGGCGGAGATCATCGGCATCCACAATGCCGTCGCCGATACGTCGCGCGGCATGATTGCGACCGCGGTCCCGGTCTGGGCCTTCGCGCCCAGCCTCAACGCGGCGCTGGGCGCCCGCTAGCTTCTCCGGCCGGGGCCAGCCGCAGCACGGCATAGCCCGCCACCGCCGAGAGGATCGATCCCGCCAGCACGCCGAGGCGCAGCGGCGCCGCGGCTTCCGGTCCGGCGAAAGCCAGCGTGCCGATGAAAAGGCTCATGGTGAAGCCGATCCCGGTCAGCAGCGCCACGCCGTACATCTGGAGCCAACTCGCACCTTGCGGCAGGCGCAGCACGCCCAAAGCCGTGCCGAGCGCCGCGACGCCGAGGACGCCGATCTGCTTGCCGAGGAAGAGTCCGCCGGCGATCCCCAGCGTCACCGGCTGCAGCAAGGTCTCGATCCCGACCCCGCCCAAAGGCACGCCGGCATTGGCGAACGCGAAGACCGGCATGATGGCGAAGGTGACCCAGGGATGCAGCGCGTGTTCCAGGCGGCGCAGCGGCGGCTCCTCCCCACCCCTGGTGCGGAGCGGGATGGCAAAGCCGATGGCGACCCCGGCCAGCGTCGCATGCACGCCGGATTTCAGCACGCAGATCCAGATGAAGATGCCGACCAGGATATAGGGGGCGAGGCGGGTCACGCCGGCCCGGTTGAACGCGACCAGCGCCAGGATGCCCAGCCCGGCGAGGCCGAGCGCCGCCAGGGAGAGATCGGCGGTATAGAACAGCGCGATGATCACGATCGCGCCGAGATCGTCGATGATGGCCAGCGCCAGGAGGAAGATCTTCAGCCCCTCCGGCACCCTCTTGCCGAGCAGGCCGATCACGCCCATGGCGAAGGCGATGTCGGTCGCCGCCGGGATCGCCCATCCGCGCATGGTCTCGGGCGTGCCGCCGTTGATCAGCAGATAGATCGCCGCCGGTGCGGCCATGCCGCCCAAGGCGCATAATCCCGGCAGCGCCACCTGGCTGGTGCTGGAGAGCTCGCCCTCCAGGATCTCGCGCTTGATCTCGAGCCCGACCAGCAGGAAGAAGACGGCCATCAGGCCGTCATTGATCCAGTGCAGCAGCGATTTCTCCAGGCCGAGCGCGCCCAGGGTCACGCCCGCATGCAGCTCGAGCAGCCAGCGATAGGCATCGGCCAGCGCCGAATTATCGACCAGCAACGCGATGCCGGCCGCGATCAGCAGCAGGATCCCGCCCGCCGATTCCATCTCCAGGAAGGCGCGCAACGCCGCGAGCGGCGCCGGGGCGCGAGCAGCGGTCGTGGATCCGGTTTTTCCGTTCTGCGGCATTCATCCCCCGAAGCGGCGAATGCCTATAGATAAGCGGCCAGCCCTCCGGGCGCAGCCCTTAGATCGCCGCGCCCACGCCGCGCATCCCTAGAACAGATGCGGCATCCAGAGGATGAGCCCGATCAGCGCGCCGAAGGCCGCGCCCTCGCCCAGCTGGTTCAAGATCCGCGTCAGCGTCCAATCCCGGCCCATCTCGCTCTCCGCTGTTCCATGTGTATCGTCTATGGACGCAGTTTGTTCTCATTTTATTCCGGGAGTCAAGACCGGTGCATCCTGGCTGTGGTTTGGCATAAATCGTCGGATCATTGTCCTTTCTGCCAAACAGGCGGCCTGCCAGACTGAGCGCATGGCCATGGAACCCGCCTCCAAGCTGCATCGCGTCGTGATGCTGGTTTACGAAGGCGTCGAGCTGCTCGACGCCGTCGGGCCGCTCGAATCGTTTGCCGCGGTGGGCGAGCCGCCGGCCCCCGACCGCTACAGCATCGCCATCGCGGCCGAGCGGCCCGGGCTGATCCGCGCCTTCTCGGGCCTCGCCGTCGAGGCGACCGTCGGCCTCGATGCCTTGGCCGAAGCCGACACCGTGCTGGTGGCCGGCGGCGCCGGGGTCGAGGCGGCCCTGCAGCAGCCGGCTTTGGTCGATGCGCTGCGCGAGGTCGGCCCCCGGGTGCCGCGGCTGGGCAGCGTGTGCACCGGCGCCTTCCTGCTCGCCGAAGCCGGTCTGCTCGACGGCCGCCGCGCGGTCACCCATTGGGGCGCCTGCGGGCGCCTCGCCGCGCGCTATCCGATGGTCCGGGTCGAGCGCGATCCGATCTTCATCGCCGACGGCAATGTCTGGACCTCGGCCGGCGTCACCGCCGGCATCGACATGGCGCTCGCCATGATCGAGCGCGATTGCGGTGCGTCGACGGCGCTCGACGTGGCGCGAGGCTTGGTCATGTTCCGCCGCCGTCCCGGCGGGCAATCGCAATTCAGCGTCGATCTCGCCGCCCAGGCGACCGAGCATCGCAACATCCGGCGCCTGCAGGAATGGATCATCGATCATCCGGAGGCCGACCTCTCGGTCGAGGCCTTGGCCGAACGCGCCGCGATGAGCCCGCGCAATTTCTCCCGCGCCTTCGCCGCCAAGACCGGCTCGACCCCGGCGCGCTTCGTCGAGCGGGCCCGGCTGCAGCGCGCGCGGATGCTGCTCGAGACCACGACCCAGACCGTCGAGGCGATCGCCGCCCATTGCGGCTTCAACAGCGCCGACGTGATGGCTCGGGTGATGCAGCGCTGCCTGGGCGTCGGTCCCTCGGATTACCGCAAGCGCTTCGGGGCGATCTGGAGCGGCCCCGGTTTCGAGGAGGGCGCGCATGCGCGGCAGTGACGATCGGCTGCGCGCCCTGCTGGCGCAGCGCAGCCTGGAGGTCGCGATCCTGATCTTCCCCGAGGTCGAGGTGCTGGATTTCGCCGGGCCGTTCGAAGTCTTCTCGGTCGCCGGCCGCATCCTGAAGCAGGACGGCCGCCCGCCGTTCCGCGTCTCGACCATCGCCGCACAGACCGCCTCCGTCACGGCGCGCTACGGCTTGGCGGTGCTGCCCAATGCCGGCTTCGCCGATCGGCCGCCCGCCGACATCCTGATCGTGCCCGGCGGCATCGTCAGCCAACCGCTCGGCGATCCGCCCACCCTGGATTGGGTCCGGGCCGCCGCGGATCAGGCGAGTTTGGTCGCGTCGGTCTGCACCGGCGCCTTCATCCTGGCCAGGCTCGGCCTGCTCGACGGCAAGGTCTGCACCACCCATTGGGAGGACATCCCGGATCTCCGCCGCGACCACCCGGATCTGCGCGTGATCGAGGACGTGCCCTTCGTGGAT
>DASZYM010000555.1:0-25212 GCA_035545355.1 Dongiaceae bacterium | reverse complement strand
CCGGTCGTCGCCAAGGTCACCGCCATCACCCCGCCTGACCCCAAGGCGCATCCCGCCGATGTCGACCAGACCAGCCAGCAGCTCACCAGCGAGATCCGCAACGATCTCGGCGCCGAGTTCGCCGAGGCGCTGCGCCAGGAGCTGAAGCCGCAGGTCAACGAGGACGTCGTCAACAACCTCATCCAGCAGTAATGCGCACCGAGCCCGCTTTCGACGCGTTCTCGACCGGCTACACGGCCGGCCGGCCGCAACTCGTCTGGACCAAGCGCGTCGCCGATCTGGAGACGCCGATCTCGGCCATGCTGAAGCTGGCCGACGGCAAGCCCAATTCCTTCCTCCTGGAATCGGTCGAGGGCGGCGCCGTGCGCGGCCGCTATTCCATCATCGGCCTGAAGCCCGACGTGATCTGGCGCTGTCGCGGCAACAAGGCCGAGATCAACCGCAGCGCCCGCGCCGATCCCAATACCTTCAAGCCCGAGGAGAAATCCTCGCTCGATTCCCTGCGCGCCCTGATCGGCGAGAGCCGTATCGAGGTGCCGCTGGGCCTGCCGCCGATGGCCTCCGGCGTCTTCGGTTACATGGGCTATGACATGGTGCGGCTGGTCGAGGAGTTGCCGGCCTTGAAGCCGGACAAGCTCGGCTTGCCGGACAGCATCTTCCTGCGCCCCACCGTCATCGCGATCTTCGACAATGTCGAGGACATCATCATCGTGGTGACGCCGGTCTGGCCGAAGATCGGCATCTCCGCGCATGCCGCCTATGACCAGGCGGTCGAGCGCCTCAACGACGCGGTGCACGATCTCGACCGGTCGCTGCCGCAGCAACGCTCCGACCTCGACCCGCTGCTGACCTTGCCCGCGCCCTCTTCCAACATGTCGCCGGACGATTACAAGGCAATGGTGCTGAAGGCTAAGGAATACATCCTGGCCGGCGATATCTTCCAGGTCGTGCTGTCGCAGCGTTTCAGCCTGCCCTTCACCCTGCCGCCTTTCGCGCTCTATCGCTCGCTGCGGCGGCTCAATCCCTCACCCTTCCTGTTCTTCCTCGATCTCGGCGGGTTCTCGGTGATCGGTTCCAGCCCGGAGATCCTGGTACGCCTGCGCGATGAGACGGTGACCATCCGCCCGATCGCCGGCACCCGGCCGCGCGGCAAGACGCCGGACGAGGACCGCGCGCTCGCCGCCGACCTCCTCTCCGACCAGAAGGAGCTGGCCGAGCATCTGATGCTGCTCGATCTCGGGCGCAACGATGTCGGCCGTGTGGCGCGGATCGGCTCGGTCAAGGTCACCGAGCGCAACATCATCGAATACTATTCCCACGTCATGCACATCGTCTCCAACGTCGATGGCAAGATCGACCCGCAATACGACGCGATGAGCGCGCTGATGGCGGGCTTCCCCGCCGGCACCGTCTCCGGCGCGCCCAAGGTGCGGGCGATGGAGATCATCGAGGAGCTGGAGCCCGAGCGCCGCGGCGTCTATGGCGGCGCGGTCGGCTATTTCGCCGCCAACGGCGCGATGGATACCTGCATCGCGCTCCGCACCACGGTGGTGAAGGACGGCGTCATGTACGTGCAGGCCGGCGCCGGCATCGTCGTGGACTCGGTCCCCGAGAGCGAGCACCAGGAGTGCCAGCACAAGGCCCGCGCGCTGATCCGTGCCGCGGAAGAAGCCGTGCGATTCGCGCAAGGCGCGGCGGCCAACAGGTAGGCCTTCCGGCCCCCAATCCTCGATCAGCCCCCGCCTCTGGCGGCCGCTCACCCCTATTTGGGGGTGGTGGAGCGGCGCGCTTCATGCGACGTGCGAGACATTGGGGACAATGCGGTATTGGGGGCTATCATGCTGATCCGAACCATCGTCGCCGGCTGCGCCGTCCTGCTGCTCTGCGGCTGCCTGCACCGTCCGGAGAACCTGCCGGACCCGGATGCCGAGCATACGGGCTGCGACGCCACGTCATCCCTGGGGCGGGATGCCGCGCCCAGCGGCGCCATCACCTTTGCTGCCGACACGCAAGTCGCCTGGGGTAGCGGCGGCGGAGGCGGTGGTGGTGGGAATGGCGGCGGCGGCGGCAAGGGCGGCCACCCGACCAATTGCCCGTAAGCGCCTGCTGCAAGCAGCGTCAGCGCGAAGCTTCAATACCGGTTGAGCTGCGCCCTACAGCACCTTGAACTTCGCGTAAGCCTCGGTCAGCGACATCCCGCCTTTGACCGCGTCGCGGAACTTGTTTTCGGCGCGCACCTTGGCGAGCGCTGCCGCCAGCACTTGCGCCGCCACGTCCTGCGGGACGACCGCGGCGCCGTCGCGGTCGGCGATCACCACGTCGCCGGGTGCGACGCGCGTGCCGTCGATCTCGACCGGCACGTCATGGGCGACCACCTTCTGCCGGTTCATGCTGTCATAAGGCGAGAGATGCCGGGCGAAGACCGGGAAACCCATCGCCTCCAGCCGCGCCAGATCACGCACCGCCCCGTCGGTCACGATGCCGGCCGCACCGCGCTGCAAAGCCGCCGTGGTCAGCAGCTCGCCCCAGATGCCGGCACGGTTCGAGCTCGCCGTGGCGCAGACCACGAGATCGTGCGGTTGGATGGAATCCACCGCCGCGAGCTCCAGCGCGTAGGTGTTCGGGTCGTCGTAGGCGAAATCGACCCAGAGCATGGTCTTGGCGCGCCCCACGATGACCGCACCGGTCGTTCGCGGCGATACGTTGAGGATCGCCTGCCGGCGATGCCCGAACTCGTCGAGCGCATCGAGCACCACCGCGCTCGAAAGCTCGCTTGCCGCACGCCGCCACTGCTCCATGGTTCAACCGCCCCGCGCCGTCGCTTCACACGCCCGCGGTGCAAGACAGAGGTCGATCCGGTCGCAATAATGCGGCCGCGCACAAAGGGCCGGGCGACCATACTCGATCGGATAGGCGCAGCGGAAGTCGACTGCCGCGAGCAGGGCCACGGTCTTCCGACCCGCGTCGTCGGACAGCGGCACGGCCAGCCGATCGTATTCCACGTAGCGCTCGCCGTTGACCACCATGCTGTGGCTGCAGAAGACTGGGCGCCCCTCCCGTACGACCGTCTCGTATTGCGCCTGGATGGAATCGCGGATCGCGCCGATCGGCGCCGCGTCGAGGCTCATGCCTTTGAGCGCGATGCCGAGCCGGTCGTCGATCTCGGTCCCGGCCAGCCGATAGACGAAGCGCGCACGATCGCCGTCGCCTCCCTGCTCGATGCCGATGACGATGAGGTCGCGCAGGATCGGCTTCAGCTCGGATGGATCGAGCTCGCTGCGCGTCGGCATGATGCGCTCGCCTCGCCTGCGCTCCCACCAGTCGTGCAGCACGCGCGTTGGACGCGCGGTCGTATTCTCGTTCTCGATCAAGGAGCCCTGCCGCCGCGAAACTTTAACGACTTATCGCGTCGGGCCGCGGCCGGGGCTTTGATTCAAATCAATGCGACGGAACCCGGGACTCCGGCCTAGCCGGTGACCCCGGCCTGCTTCTTGGCGATCGCGGTGATCGGCACCAGCACGAAGCCCCTCGCCTTCGCCTCCGGGATCCATTGTCGCAGGGCCGCGACGGTGTCGGGATGCGGATGGCCGATGGCGATCACGAAACCCTGCTTCCTGGCGATCGCTTCGGTGCGGGCCAGCTCCTTGCGGATATCGGCCTCGTCGATCACGTTGTCCAGGAACACGTCGCGCTTCAGATGCGTGACGCCCAGCCTTCCTGCCAAGGCGTCGCCGACCGAGCTCGCGATGGTGCGGGAATCGACGAACAGCAGGCCCTTCGCCTTCAACGTCTCGAGCACGATCTGCATGCCCGCAGGATCCTGGGTGAAGCGGCTGCCCATATGGTTGTTGATGCCGACATAGCCCTGGAACTGGCTGAGGTCCCAGTCGAGCCGCTGTTGGATCTCGCCGGGCGAGAGATTGACCAGCAGCGCGTTCTTGCCGGGATCGGCATCGCGGTTGATCGCCTCCATCGGCACATGAACCATGATCTCGTGCCCGGCTTTCTTCGCCTGATCGGCGAGACGCGCGGCATTGGGGGCATAGGTCATGATCGAGAGCGTGATCGGCGCCGGCAAGGCAACGGCGCCCGGCGCATCGCCGGGTGCGGCGCCGACATCGTCGAGGATGATCGCGATCATCGGCTTGCTGCCGGGATCGATCGAAGCGACCGAGTTCTGCAGCCAGGCAGGCACCTGCTGCGGCGCGGCCGGTATCGGCGCGATGGCCGGCGCCGACGGCGTTGCCGGGGCCGGTATTGCCGGGGCCGGTATTGCCGGTTGGGGTTGGGCGCTGACATTGTCGGGAACCGCCGGTTGCGGCGTGGCGCTGACCGGGCGCTGGTCGAGCGCCGGCGGGTTCAGCAACTGGCCCATCGCGCCGCTATCGTCGGTATCGTCCGGCTGGGGCTCGGTCTGCTCGACATAGACCGGCGGTGTCGCGATCGGGGCGGCGGGTTGAGGCGCTGTCGGCTTTGGTGCCGGCTCGGTGACCTTGGGCGGCACGATGGCGGCCACCTGGCTGGGACGGGGCGCGGCGCGATGCGGCCGATCGAGCCAGGCCAGGGCCAACCCGCCCGCCAGGCCCGCGGCGAGGCCGATGGCGACACCGGCGATGAAGACCGAGGAATGCGGGAGCTGCGGCAGCAGCGAGACGCGCGGCAGGCGCAGCCTCTTTTTGAGCTGCTGCCATTGCCGCCGCAACCAAGGCGATGACTTCTTAGCGCGCCGCTTCGCCATCGCCGGTCAGCGCTCCTCGTCCACATCGGTCGAGGTCCAGACCGAGAATGCCGCGAGCTGCGCATTGGCGATCGCGCCGAGGAGACCGACCGCGGCGCCCAGCGTCATGATCGCCGGCGAATGCTGGCCGGTCGCCAGCGTCCAGAGGCCCGGCAGGCAGAAGACATAGGCCAGCAGATAGCCGAGCCGCTCGCGCCGGCGCGTCTGGCGCATCAACCGCAAGAGATCCAGGATCAGCCTGGGATCGCCGCGCTCGGTCGCCGCCGCCCAGCCGCCGGCGACGGCGCCGCCATCCTGCCGGAAGCGCGCGGCCAGCAGCAGGCGCGGGCCGACCGGCGCCGTCGGCGGCGGATCGCCGCGATGCTGGACGATCACCGGCTTCAACCGCAGCGTCTCCCATTCCGTCGCCATGGCCTTCTGCGCCAAGCTGTCATCCTCCACCAGGCGCAGGTTGAGATACCGCGCCAGTTCCGCCCCGCCCGGCACGTCGCGCCGGTCGAGCAGCGCGCCGGTCAGGCCGAATCGCTTCGCATTCTTGCACAATTCCGAGGCGCCGGGTTTCAGCCGTTCGCCGGCGACGATGACGCCGAGCAGAAAGGGCACAGGCTCGACTTGCGCCACCCAGAGCGAGCGTCGCCCCGGCAGCAGGCTCTCGCGTTCCTTCTCTTCCAGGTAATGGGTCTTGATCCCTTTTTCCTCGATCCATTCCCGCGGCCCGGCGATCAGCGTCTGCCCGCCCTCGGTCTCGGCGCACAGGCCGATGCCGCTCGGATGGATCTCGTCGAACCACTCGACGATCGGCGCCAGGCGCAGCTTGCGCTCGACCGCATAACGCAGCAGCGTCTGCGCCCAGACGCCCTGGCTCGACTGTGCAAGGCTGGTCGCGGCGGCGACCAGCTCCGCCGGATGGACGTCGAGCGCCGGATGGATCGCCACGATCTCCAGCGCCGGTCGCGACACGATGCCGACGCGGCCCAGCACCAGCGCGTTGATATCGGCCAGCGCATCGACCGCCGCGGTGCCGTTGAGGCGCCAGCCATGGGCCGCCGCCGATTGGCGCAGTCGCGCATGGATCAACGGCCGGACCAAAGCCAACGCGACCGGTGCCGTCAGGGCGAAAGCCAGCAATGCGATCGCGATCCGCGCCGCCATCGACTGGGCCGAGAAGAATCCGATACAGGCCGCCACGCCGATCATCGCCGCGGGCAGCAATGCCGCGCCGGCATTGAAGCCTGCGGTGAAAGCCGGTGCGGCCGGATAGTCCGGAAGCAGCAGCGGCGGCTCGACCAGAGGCTCGATCGCGATCCGGCCATCGCCGATGCGTGCGCCGCGGCGCACCGTATCGCCGACCTCGCGCACGGCGCCTTGCGGCGAACCGCCGATCGCTCCGTCATCCACCTCCGAGCGGCCGGAAACGATGACCGCATCGAAGGGCACGAGCCCGCCCGGTTCGAGCGTCATCGCCGCGGGCAAAGCATGCTGGGCCGAATCGTCGGCGGCGAAACGGGGCCGCGCCATCAGCCGGCGTCCGAGCAGCGCGCAGGCCACCAGGGCATCGGCGATGAAGAAGGCGGCGACCCCCGTCGGCAGATCGACCTTGCCCGGGCTGGATCCGATCACAATGGCCGAAGCCAGCGCCGCATCCGCCGCCAGGGCGACGATCAGGTCCCCGGTGATGCGGGCGCGCAGCAGATCGCCCAGCCCGCCAAGCTGAACGTCCTTGCCGCAACCGAGACAGGCGAGAACCGATAGAGCCGCCAGCAGCCAGTAATTCCCCGTCAGCGCCGGCCAAAGCGCCGGAAACCGTCCCGGCAGCGATGCCGCCACGATCACGGCTCCCAATGCGAGGGCCACGGCGAGCGCGGCGCCGGCCGGGAGCCAAGGGGAAGCGATCAGTCCGGATGCCCGCCGCGCAGGCTCGACCGCCCCGCCTCGCCCCCCATTGCCGAGGTCCGGGTGCGGCTTGCTTCCCTCCTCCAACATCGCCTGCTAAACTCTATACCCGCTTGATGATTTCGGCCGTCCAACATGTTCATCTTAATCGACAATTACGATAGCTTCACCTACAACCTGTTCCATTATCTCGGGGAACTGGGCGCGCGGCTCGAAGTCCATCGCAACGACAAGATCTCGGTCGCCGAGGTGATGGCGAAGCATCCGCGCGGCATCATCCTCTCCCCCGGCCCCTGCGATCCCGACCGCGCCGGCATCTGCCTCGACCTCATCGCCGCCGCCGCGGGCAAGGTGCCGATCTTCGGCGTCTGCCTCGGGCATCAGGCGATCGGCCAATCCTTCGGCGGCAAAGTGATCCGGGCGCCCAAGCCGATGCACGGCAAGGTCTCGACCGTGCGCCATACCGGCAAGGGCATCTTCCGCGACGTGCCGAACGATTTTACCGCGACCCGCTATCACTCGCTGACCGTCGATCCGGAGGGCTTTCCGGAGGCGCTGGAGATCACCGCGCAAAGCAGCGACGGCGTGATCATGGGGCTCGCCCATAAGAAGCAGAAGATCTACGGCGTGCAGTTCCATCCCGAGAGCATCGCCTCGGAGCACGGCCACAAGATCCTCGCCAACTTCCTGCAGGAATGCGGCAGCAACATTCCCGCCGAGAAAGCCGCCTGATGAACGCGCCGTCTCCGATGAATGCGCCGGTCGCCGCGGGCGCGGACTTCAAGGCGCTGCTCGGCGTCGTCGCCACCGGCAAGCCGCTGAGCCAGGCCCAGGCCGAGCAGGCCTTCCGCGCCATCATGACCGGCGAGGTGACGCCGTCGCAGATCGGTGCCTTCCTGATGGCGCTCCGGATCCGCGGCGAGACGGTCGACGAGATCACCGCCGCCGTCAGCGTGATGCGCGAGAAGATGGTCCGCATCGAGGCGCCGTCCAATGCGATCGATGTCTGCGGCACCGGCGGCGATCATGCCGGCACGCTCAACATCTCGACGCCGGTCGCGATCCTCTGCGCCGCCTGCGGGGTCAGCGTCGCCAAGCACGGCAACCGCGCGGCTTCGTCGAAGAGCGGTGCGGCCGACGTGCTCTCCGCGCTGGGCGTCAACATCGACGCCGACATGGCGGTGGTGCAGCGCTCGCTGAACGAGGTCGGCACCTGCTTCCTCTGGGCGGCCAAGCATCACAGCGCGATGAAGCATGTCGGCCCGACCCGCGCCGAGCTCGGGACCCGCACCGTCTTCAACCTGATGGGCCCGATGTCCAACCCGGCCGGGGTCAAGCGCCAGCTCCTCGGCGTGTTCTCGCCGGATTGGCAGGAGCCGATGGCGAGCGTGCTGCGCAATCTCGGCACCGAGCATGCATGGCTGGTTCATGGCAGCGACGGCTTGGACGAGATCACCACGACCGGGCCGACGCGGATCGTCGAGCTCCGTCATGGCGCGATCCGGACCTTCACCCTGACGCCGGAGGAATACGGCATCGCGCTGGCCGATCCCGCCGATCTCAAAGGCGGCGACGCCCAGGCCAACGCCGCGGCGATCCGCGCGCTCTTCGCCGGTGCGTCCAGCGCCTATCGCGACATCGTGCTGCTGAATGCCGCGGCCGCCCTGGTGATCGCCGAACGCGCCGCGGATTTGCCGTCGGCTCTCGATCTCGCGGCCGAGGCGATCGACGCCGGCAAGGCGACCGAGGTGCTCGCGAACCTGGTCCGCGTCACCAACAGCGCAGCCTGAACACGATCATGCACGACGTTCTCGCCAAGATCTGCGCCGACAAGGTCGAGCATATCGCCGCCCGCAAGCGCGAGATCTCGCCTTCGGAAATGATGGCTTCGGCGGAAGGGCGCAACCGGATCGATCCGCCGCGCGGCTTCGCCAAGCATCTCGAGCGCGTAATCTCGGCCGGCCAGTTCGCGCTGATCGCCGAGATCAAGCGCGCCTCGCCGTCCAAGGGGTTGATCCGCGCCGATTTCGATCCCCCCGCCCTCGCCCGCGCCTATCGCGATGGCGGCGCCACCTGCATCAGCGTGCTGACCGACCGCCCGTATTTCCAGGGCGAGGACGCGTACCTGATGGCGGCGCGCACTACGGTCGACCTGCCGCTGCTGCGCAAGGATTTTATGCTCGATCCCTATCAGGTCTATGAGGCCCGGGCGATCGGCGCCGATTGCATCCTGCTGATCATGGCGGCGCTGGAGGACCAGCAGGCGGCCGAGCTCGCGGCCTTGGCCGACGATCTCGGCATGGACAGCCTGGTCGAGGTGCATGACGGCCAGGAGCTCGACCGCGCGCTGAAGCTCGATGCCCGGCTCATCGGCATCAACAACCGCAACCTCAAGACGCTCGCCGTCGATCTCGCCGTGACCGAGACCTTGGCGCCGCGCGTGCCGCGCGACCGGATCCTGGTCGCCGAAAGCGGGCTCGGCGGCCTCGCCGATCTCGAGCGGCTGCATCGCGTCGGCGCCTCGACCTTCCTGGTCGGCGAGAGCCTGATGCGCGAAGCCGACGTGGCCGCCGCGACCCGCAAGCTGCTCGGCCCCCGTGCTCCGCGCGATCTCGCGGCGGCGGTCTGATCGCCTTGTCCGCGCTCACCCATTTCGACGCGCAGGGCAATGCCCGCATGGTCGATGTCTCGGAGAAAGCCGAGACCGAGCGTATCGCCGTCGCCAAGGGCACGGTGCTGATGTCCGCCGAGACGCTGCGGCTGATCAAATCCGGCGGCGTCAAGAAGGGCGACGTCCTTTCGGTCGCGCAGCTCGCCGGCATCATGGGCGCCAAGCGCACACCGGACCTGATCCCGCTCTGCCATCCGCTGGCGCTCTCCTCGGTCACGGTCGAGCTCTCCCTCGATGAGGCGAAATCCGCCGTCGAGATCGCGGCGACCTGCAAGCTCAAGGGCCGCACCGGCGTCGAGATGGAGGCGCTGACCGCCGTCTCGGTCGCGGCCCTGACCGTCTACGACATGGTGAAGGCGGCGGATAAGGGCATGCGCATCACCGACATCCGCCTCACCCATAAGAGCGGCGGCAAGTCCGGCACATTCGAGGCCGCGTGATGCTTTCCGTCAAGGAAGCGACCCAGCGGATCCTCGCCGCTTTTACGCCGCTCGGCGCCGAGGTCGTGGCGCTGGACCAGGCGCTCGGCCGCACCCTCGCCAGGCCGGTGACCGCGCGTCTCGATCATCCGCCGCAGGCCGTCTCCGCGATGGACGGCTATGCCGTGCGGGCCGCGGATGTCACCACCCTGCCCGCGCGTCTGAAGATCGTGGAATCCATCGCGGCCGGCGCGCTGCCGACCCGGGCGCTTGGACCCGGCGAGGCGTCCCGTATCTTCACCGGCGCCGCGCTTCCGCAAGGCGCGGATGCGATCGTCATCCAGGAAAACACCGAGAAAGACGGCGATTATGTTCGGGTCGTCGATGGCGGTGCGGCGGTCAAGGGCAGGCACGTCCGCCCGGCCGGCAACGATTTCGCCAAAGGCGTGGTCGGTGTCGAGGCGGGCCGCCGCCTGACCGCCTCCGATATCGGTCTGGCGGCCGCGATGAACTGGCCATGGCTGGACGTCACGCGCCGGCCGCGCGTCGCCATCATCTCGACCGGCAACGAGCTTGCGCATCCCGGCGAGACGCTGGCGCCGGGCCAGATCGTCGCCTCCAACGGCATCGCGCTCTCGGCTTTCGTGACGGCCGCCGGCGCGGAACCGCTTCATCTCGGCATCGCCCGCGACGAGCCCGCGGCGCTCGCCGATCTGATCGATCGCGCGGCCGGTTGCGACCTGCTGCTGACCACCGGCGGCGCTTCGGTCGGGGAGCATGATCTCGTGCAGAGCGCGCTGAAGGCGAAGGGCATGGACCTCGACTTCTGGAAGATCGCCATGCGCCCGGGCAAGCCGGTGATGTTCGGCCGGCTGGGCGGGCTGCGCGTGCTGGGTCTCCCGGGCAATCCGGTCTCGGTGCTGGTCACCGCGACGCTCTTCGTCGGCCCGGTGATCGCCCGCATGCTGGGGCGCAGCGAGATCGGCCCGCGCATCGTCCGCGCCCGCACCGCGATCGACCTGCCGGCCAACGATCTCCGCCAGGACTACCTGCGCTCCAAGGTGGCGGAGACCCCGGAGGGTCCGGTCGCCACCCCCTTCGGCAAGCAGGACAGCGGCATGCTCTCGGTCCTGTCCCGCTCGGGCGGACTGGTGATACGCGCGCCGCACGCCCCTCCGCTCCAGGCCGGGTCCGAGGTCGATCTGGTCCGTCTCGACTAGCGTCTCCTGACAATTTCCGGCGGGAAGTTGCGACTCTCTTGACTTCTCCACACGAACCAAACTAGAACGTGGGCATAGTTTTTGCTTTGTTCCGCCGCGTCGACCCGAGATGAGGGTCCTGAGTTGGAGTCGGCAGAGCCATCCCCGGCTGGCCGGCAGGCGGACCGGACGAAAGGAGACACGATGCTCACCAGGAAACAGCGCGAGCTGCTGCAATTCATCCAGGAGCGGCTGGCCGATACCGGTATCTCCCCCTCCTTCGATGAAATGAAGGACGCCCTAGGGCTGAAGTCGAAGTCCGGGGTCCATCGCCTGATTACCGGCCTCGAGGAGCGCGGCTTCATCCGCCGCCTGCCGCACCGGGCCCGGGCCCTCGAAGTGACCCGCCTTTCCGATGACCAGGTCAATCGCATGGAGCCCGCACCAGGACGCTCCAACAGCTCGGAAGGCGCCCGCCGCGGCTTCTCCGCCAACGTGATCCACGGCGATTTCACGCCCAGTATCCCGGGTGCGATGGTCGCCAATGCCGCCGAGACCGTGCAGCTCCCACTCTATGGCAAGATCGCCGCCGGCACGCCGATCGAGGCGCTGCGGGACAACTCGAACCCCATCGACATCCCGGCCAGTATGCTCGGCCGCGGCGAGCACTACGCGCTGACCGTCGAAGGCGATTCGATGATCGAGGCCGGCATCCATGACGGCGACACCGTGCTGATCGAGCGCTGCGAGAATGCCGATAACGGGGCCATCGTCGTGGCGCTGATCGACAGCAACGAAGTCACGCTGAAGCGTCTGCGCCGCAAGGGCGATTCGATCGCCCTCGAACCGGCCAACCAGGCGCACAAGACCCGCATCTTCGGTCCCGACCGGGTGAAGATCCAAGGCAAGCTCGTCGGCTTGATGCGCCGCTACTGAACGGCGGCTTTTGATCGGGACGCAGCGCGCCTAGCTGCCGACGTCGATCGTGTCCTTGTGCTTGTCGTCGAGGCTCTCGCCCTTGACGCCGTCGAGCTTGAGGAAAAGCGTCGCGCCGCCGGAGACCTTGCTGAGATCGCTCTCGGACAGTTCCGGCGTGTTCTTCGGCGAGGAGGCCTTGGTAAGGTCGCTCGCGGTGGTCTTGCTCATGGCGTTGCTCCGCTGCTGAGGACTGGGAGAGGCTAGCACCTCGCCCGTCGGTCGCAATGGGCGACCGTCACGGTTCATCGGAATCTTGGGATTCGGATGGCCAGTTTCGCCCCGCTTGGTCGGCATTGGCCTCTGAATCGTCTTCCTGCGGCCTGTCGCGCGTCGTCGCGGCCTTCCGCATCCGCTCCAGCACCCAGGGCCGATCGCCCAATTCTGCCGCGACAGTCTCGATTCGGAAGCCGCCCTCGGGCGCGATCCAGATCGCATGGGCGCCGCCGCGCCAAAGATCGAACCAGTCGATCGTCGCCGCGGGCTTGGTGCATTTGCCGCGGATCGGCACCGCGCTCAGCACGAGGTCGGCGCGGGTGCAGTCTTCCGCCACCGCCTCGGCTGAAAAGGCGATGGCGATCTGCCGGTCGGCCCGCCGGTAGAGACAGCCCAGCGGATCGCAGCCGAACGTGTCCGCCGGCGCGATATCGGCGTTGCGGAACGAGGCGCCTTTGACCTGCCCGTTGCGCCTGAGCCAGGTCTGCGCCGTCAGGCGCGCGGCGCGGCTCGAGCTCAGCCAATAGCGGCCGCCCGCATCCTTCGCGGCGATGAGCTTCGCGTCGCCGGAGACGATGAGATCGGGCGTTGCGACGAACGCGACCGAGGCAAGGCCGAGTGCCACCGGCACCAGCCCGAGCAGCCGCCAGCGTGTCCGCATCAGGCAGAGCAGCACGAGGCCGAGCGAAATCGCGATCAAGGCCGGCTGCGGCATCGCCGGCACGACGACCACCGCATGCGGCCAGTCGGCGACGGTTCGCGCGATCCACAGGATGCCGTCGCAGCCCCAGGCGGCGGCGTGCCAGAACGGCGCATCGAGCCCGAACGGCATCAGCAGCAGCGCCGCCATTCCCATCGGCATCACCCAGAAGCCGGTCAAGGGTACGGCGAGCAGGTTCGCCACCAGGCCGTATGTGCTCATCCGGTCGAAGTGATAGAGCGCGAAGGGTGCCGTCATCAGGCTCGCGATCAGGCTGGTCATGACCATGGTGCCGAGCCAGAAGCCGGCGCGATGCAGCAGCCACGTCACCCAACCGAACCAGTCGGTGCCGGGCGGCCTGCCCGCGCGCCAACGGGCCAATGGCATCCGCAGCGCCTCGAAGCCTGCGATCAGGCCGAGCACGGCGAAGAACGACATCTGGAAGCTCGCCCCGGTCACGCTCTCCGGATAGAGCAGCAGCAAGGCGACCGCCGCCCAGGCGAGCGTGCGGAAGGAGAATGGCGAACGATCGGCGAGCACACCGATGAACAGGATCGCGATCATGAAGAAGGACCGCAGCGTCGGCACCGAGATCCCGGCCAGCAGCGCGTAGAATCCGGCGGCCAGGATCGCCGCGGCCGCCGACCATTTCTTGATCGGGTAGCGCAGCGCCAAGGCGGGGACCAGCGCCAGCATTCCGCGCAGGCCGAAGAAGAACAGGCCCGCCGCCATGCCGATATGCAGTCCCGAGATCGACAGCAGATGGGCGAGGCCGGAGATCCGCATCGCGTCGGTATCCGCCGCCGTCAGCGCGGTCTGGTCGCCGACCGTGAGCGCGCGGGCCATGGCGCCGGCGGGCCCCGGCTCGAGCGCGTCGATGCGCTGCCCGATGGTCGCGCGCAGCCGGTCGATCCAGGTCCAGACGCGGTCCCTCAGCGAAGGCTCGGCGGTGGCCGGGAGGACACGCGGCGCACCATGGGCAAATCCATTGGCGCCGATGCCATAGAAATAGGCTTGCCGCCGGAAGTCGAAAGCACCGGGCGCTGCCGGCGGCGCCGGGATGCTGAGATCCGCCAGCACGTCCAGCCGATCGCCGATCTTGAGATCGTCGGTGCCCTTGAACATCCGCACCTTGATCCGCGCCGGGGTCGCTTCCGGCGTGAGCTTGTCGATCGTCAAGTGATCGAGCGTCGCGCGGATGCCGGTCGGGAAAGGCTCGATTTCGGCGAGCCGTCCCTCGATATGCGCAAAGGTGATCGGCTTTTGCAGCTGGGGTGCCGCCACCAGGGCGGTCCGCCATTGTGCCGCGGTGAACCCGACGCTGGTCGCCAACAAGGCGCAAGTCGCGATCGCGAGCAGCGTCCGGCGCCGCAGCAGGACAAAGGCCGCCAGCAGCACCGCCATCCCCGCCAGGCCGAGCCAGAGCGGCGGCTCGGCGGGCAGCGCGAAATAGCCGGCAATGCCGAGGCCCAGCATGACCGCCAGCCAGCCCGGCCAATTCGGGCGCTCGGCGGCCAGCGCGGCGTGGCACCGCTCTTCGATCCGGACCCAGTCTGCCCCGACCCGTCCCATCCAGCCCAAGGGCGGCTTCCCTCCCGCTCGCTTGCGCGGCGTTGAATGTGCTAGACCCTACCCGCCCTGGATTTGACCACTATTTTCTTCGGATTTCTTCAATCATGAGTGTGATCACCCGCTTTGCCCCCTCGCCCACCGGCTACCTCCATATCGGCGGCGCCCGGACGGCCTTGTTCAACTGGCTCTTTGCCCGGCACAACGGCGGCAAGTTCCTGCTCCGGATCGAGGATACCGACCGCGTTCGCTCCACCGAGGCGGCGATCGACGCGATCATCGACGGCATGAAATGGCTGGGCCTGGACTGGGACGGCGACGTCATCATGCAGTTCGCCCGCCAGGCGCGCCATGCCGAGGTTGCCGATAAGCTGCTGGCCGAGGGCAAGGCCTATCGCTGCTATGCCTCGGTCGAGGAGCTGGAGGAGATGCGCAAGGCGGCGATGGCCGCCGGCAAGCCCCTGCGCTATGACGGCCGCTGGCGCGACCGCGATCCCAAGGAGGCGCCCGAGGGCGTGAAGCCGGTCATCCGCATCAAGGCGCCGCAGACCGGCGAGACCGTGGTCCGGGACGAGGTCCAGGGCGAGGTCCGCGTCGGCAACGAGCAGCTCGACGATATGGTGCTGCTGCGGAGCGACGGCACGCCGACCTACATGCTCTCGGTCGTGGTGGACGACCACGACATGGACATCACCCATGTGATCCGCGGCGACGACCACCTGACCAACACCTTCCGCCAGGTGATGATCTACGATGCGATGGGCTGGAAGCATCCGAGCTTCTCGCATATCCCGATGATCCACGGGCCGGACGGCGCCAAGCTCTCGAAGCGCCACGGCGCGCTCGGCGTCGAGGCCTATCGCGACATGGGCTATCTCCCGGAGGCGCTGCGCAATTACCTGCTGCGCCTCGGCTGGTCGCATGGCGATGACGAGATCATCTCGACCAGGCAGGCGATCGAATGGTTCGGCCTCGATGCCGTGGGTCGCTCGCCCTCGCGCTTCGATTTCGCCAAGCTCGACAATCTCAACGCCCATTACCTGCGCGAGGCGAATGACGGATCGCTCGCGCAGGAGACGGCGAAGCGTCTCGGTGTCGCCGATGCGGCGATCGTCGAGCGCTTGCGCCGGGCGATGCCGGGCTTGAAGGCGCGCGCGAAGACGCTGAAGGAACTCGCCGAGAACGCCGCCTTCTATGTGGCGCCGCGGCCGATCCCGATGACCGACAAGGCCAAGGCGTTGCTGACCCCGGAGGCGAAGACCCTGCTCGCGGGTCTCGCCGACGAGCTCGCCAAGGCGGGCGACTGGTCCGCGGCCGCGCTGGAAGCCCAGGTCCGTGCTTTCGTCGAAGCCCGCCAGGTGAAGCTCGGTCAGGTAGCCCAGCCGCTGCGGGCTGCTTTGGCCGGTTCCACGACCTCTCCCGGAATCTTCGAAGTCATGGAAATCCTTGGCCAATCCGAATGCCTCGGCCGGATCAAGGATTGTGCGTGAGCGGCGGCCAATTCGGCTCGAAATCACCTCTGACAGTCATGGACCGTTAACCATCCATCTGTTAGCGTGTGGCTGATTTTGCGGCGGTGCAACATCGTCGTCCGAGAGCGATCCCGGCCGCAGCGCGTGACTCCCAGCACGCGGAATGCCCCCCTTGAGCAGAGGTGCCCCAATGGCAAGGACCACGAAATCAAAGCGAACCCTGGCGGAAAAATCGCGTCCCGCGCGCAAGGTCGCGAAAGCCAAGCCGGTCGCGATCAAGGTCAAGGACAGCGGCATAAAGCCGGCCGCGCCGAAGGCCTATTCCAAGATCAGTGTGAAGGACGAACGCAGCAACCAGAGCTGGGACCTGCCGATCCTGAAGGGCACCGTCGGTCCCGACGTGGTCGATATCCGCAAGCTCTACAACGATCACGGCCTCTTCACCTACGATCCGGGCTACGGAGCCACGGGCTCCACGCAGTCCTCGATCACCTATATCGACGGCGATGAAGGCGTCCTCTCGCACCGGGGCTACCGCATCGAAGACCTCGCCGCGCATAGCAGCTTCATCGAGGTCTGCTACCTGCTCCTGGAAGGCGAGCTGCCGAACCGGAAGCAGCTCGCGGAGTTCGAGAAGAACATCACTTATCACACCATGCTGCACGAGCAGATCGCCCGCTTCTTCCAGGGCTTCCGCCGCGACGCGCATCCGATGGCGGTGATGGTGGCGGTGGTGGGCGCACTCTCGGCCTTCTATCACGACAGCACCGACATCCACGACCCGCACCAGCGGATGATTGCCTCGCACCGCTTGATCGCGAAGGTGCCGACCATCGCGGCGATGGCCTACAAGTATGCGACCGGCCAGCCCTTCATCTATCCCAGGAACGATCTCAGCTATGCCGAGAACTTCCTGCGCATGACCTTCGCGGTGCCGGCCGAGGAGTACAAGATCAACCCGGTCGTGGCGAAGGCCATGGACCTGATCTTCATCCTGCATGCCGACCACGAGCAGAACGCCTCGACCTCGACCGTCCGCATCGCCGGGTCGTCGGGCGCCAATCCGTTCGCCTGCATCGCCGCCGGCATCGCCTGCCTCTGGGGCCCGGCCCATGGCGGCGCCAACGAGGCCGTGCTGAAGATGCTGGCCGAGATCGGCGACAAGTCGAAGATCCCCGAATACATCAAGCGGGTGAAGAACAAGGAAGACAACACGCGCCTGATGGGCTTCGGCCACCGCGTGTACAAGAACTACGACCCGCGCGCCGCGGTCATCCGCCAAGCCTGTCATGACGTGCTGGACGCGCTCGGCAAGCGCGACGAGCAACTCCTCGGCCTCGCCATGGAGCTTGAGCGGATCGCCCTCGAGGACGACTACTTCATCTCGCACAAGCTGTTCCCGAACGTCGATTTCTATTCGGGCATCATCCTGCAGGCGATCGGCTTCCCGGTCTCGATGTTCACCGTGCTGTTCGCCGTCGCGCGCACCGTCGGCTGGGTGGCGCAGTGGAAGGAGATGATCGAGGATCCGACCCAGCGCATCGGCCGCCCGCGCCAGCTCTATACCGGGTATGGCGAGCGTCCCTACGTTCCGATCGAGAAGCGCAAGTAGCGCCGGTATCGAAGGGCGGCCGAGAGGCCGCCCTTTTTGTTTGCCCGATCCACTTTACATTTGAATATGCCTGTACTCCTATTGCCGGGACGAGAGTCCAGACGACAGGCGGGTATGCTGCGGACGTTTCCCCACGGCTCGATGGAATGGTTCATCGATCGCGTCCGCTGCGTCGTTCTCAGCCGCTGGCAAGGCGAGTTCGGAGGCGACGAGATCCTGGCCTCCTCGCCCGCGCTCTGGCGGGAGCACCCCGAGGTCGGCCGCTACGGCGCCGTGCATGACCTGCTCGATTTCACCGGCGTCATCGAGCACCGCTACGGCCATGAATTGATGCGGCTCCGCGTCGAGTTCTTCGGCGCCGATCTTCCATCGGTCCGCACCGCGATCGTCTCCGCCGATCCGATGAAGACCCTGGAATTGAAGGTGACGGAGATCGAGGTGCCGGAACGGCAATTCCGGCTCTTCGGCAGCAACCGCGCCGCTCTGGAATGGGTGACCGCAGACGAGCCGGGCAACCCCTCCGCGCTGCGCGGCCGGTCCGAAAGTCCGCTGCCCTGGTGGTTCGACCGCGCCGCAGTACCGTCCCGGTGAGGATTACTGCTGGATCAGCTCGATCTTGTAGCCGTCGGGGTCCTCGATGAAGGCTATCACCGAGCCGCCATGCTTCATCGGTCCGGGTGGGCGCGGGATCGAAACGCCCTCCTTCGCGAGCTTGTCGCAGGTGCCGTAGATGTCATCGACGCCGACCGCGAGATGGCCGAACGCATTGCCTTTGTCGTAGGGAGTCTTCTGGCCCCAATTATGGGTCAGCTCGATCACCGTGTTGTCGTCTTCGTCGCCATAGCCGATGAAGGCGAGCGTGAACTCGCCGCTGGGATAGTCCTTGCGGCGGAGCAGCTTCATGCCGAGATGGCGGGTGTAGAAGTCGATCGACTTGTCGAGGTCGAACACGCGGATCATCGTGTGCAGGAGCTGGTTGGCCATCCTCATTCTCCCATGCGTTCGTCGCGGATCATCGCGGCGAAGGTCGCCTCGGCCACCTTCTGCCCGCCGACCGTGGCGACGCCGTTGAACTTCCAGATCATGCCGCGGCTGCGATCCTTGGTGACCTGCAGCCGGAGCTCGTCGCCCGGCACCACCGGCTTGCGGAACCGGCAGTCGTCGATGCTCATGAAATAGACCAGTTTGCCCTGGAAGGCCTCGCCCAGCGTGTGGACCACGAGCACCGCGGCGGTCTGCGCCATGGCTTCGACGATGAGGACGCCGGGCATCACCGGATCGCCCGCGAAATGTCCGACGAAGTATGGCTCGCTCACCGAAACCATCTTGATGCCGGTCGCCTCGAGGTCGGTCTTCATCCCCTCGATGCGCTCGATCATCAGGAACGGCGGGCGGTGCGGGATCATCTTCATGATCCCTTTGACGTCGATCGCCACCGCCTCGGAAGCGGTGGCGGCCGTCGGATTCTGGTGGTTCATGGCAGGCCTCGCGAAACGGCGCCGTCGCGGCCTAGAGTTTGATGCTGGGCAGCGCCTTGTTCAAGCGTGCCACCACGTCGGTGGTGATGTTCCACTGCTCGGGGAACAGCGTGACGCTGGTGCGGGCGATGATGAGGTTCAGGCCGCGCGCCTTGGCGACGTCCTGGATCACCTTGCTCGCCGCCTGCAGCAGGCTCTGGCGTGCCTTCTCGACCCGGGCATCCAGCGCCTGCCGGTTCTTGTCGAAGTCGCCGCGGATCTTGTCGTCCTGCGCCTGCAATTGCTGGCGCGCCTGCATGTATTCCTCTTGCGAGATCGGCGGGTTCGCGCCGCGCCTGGCGTCGAGCGCCTTGGCCTGGGCGATCAGCGCGTCTTCCTGCTTCTGGCTCGCGTCCTGGAGCTGCTTCAGCAGGGCGTTGGCCTGCTGGGTCAACGACTTGCCGGCACTGGAGCCCAGCACCACCGCTTCGGTGTCCAGGATGCCGATCACCGGTTGGATCTGCTGTGCCGGCGCCGCTTGGGCCGGCACTGCCGGTACGGCCGGCTGGGTGGCGGTTTGTGCACCGGCCCCCTGCGGTATTACAAGCAGAGCGAGCATGAGGGCCGCCGAAGCCAGGCCGGCAAATAAGGGGCGGAAACGAACGTTGTGCGTCACAGAAGGGATCTCCAAGGGAAGGTCGGGGGTGTGATCCTGCCGTCGGGCAAAACCGAACGGATCAGAAATTGGTTCCGAAGCTGAAGCTGAAATACTGGATCTTGTCTTGCGATTCGCGGATGACCGGGTAGGCAAGGTCGACCGCCAGGGGCCCAAACGGCGAGACCCAGGTCAGGCCGAAGCCGGCCGAGGCGCGGATGGCGCCGTCGTCGTTGATCTTCACGTTGCTGTTCTTGGCGTCGTAGCCGGTCAGGACGCCGAAATCGCTGAAGACGCGGCCGCGGATCTGGTATTCCTCCGGCAGGCCGATCGGGAAGCTCGCCTGCACGCTGCCGTCCCACAGGAACTGGCCGCCGATCGAGCCGACCTTCTTCTTGGCGCCTTGCTCGCGCGGGCCGACACCGTGATCGTCGAAGCCGCGCAGGCTGTCCGAGCCGCCCAGGAAGAAGCCGTCCGGGTAGTGCAGGTAGTCGCCGAACAGCGGCTCGATATAGCCGACCTCCTGGGTCATCGAGAGCGTGACATCCTTGGTCGCCGGATAGAAATAGCCGCCCTTCAGGCTGCCGCTCACATACTTCACGTCGCCGCCGAGGCCGGAAAGATGGGTGTCCAGCGTGACGAAATAGCCGTCACGCGGGTCGAACGTGCTGTCGCGACGGTCGTAGGTCAGGGTCTGGCCGAGGATCGAATAGTATTTCCAGCCCGCCTCCTCGCGGATGATCGTCGGCGCGTCGTTGTCGAAGTGATAGATGCGGTCGCCGCGGAACTGATAGGACAGCGTCTGGCGCAGATACTCGGTCAGGTCGTAGCCCATGCGCAGGGTGCCGCCCGCCTGCTCCTGCAGGTTCGGGCCCGGATCGAGGCGGCGGAAGAAGAGATCGAAGCCGGCGCTGATGTCCTTATCCATGAAATAGGGATCGGTGAAGCTGACCGAGCCCGAGGACCGCTTGCCGGAAATGGTGATGTTGGCGCTGACATCCTGGCCCTTGCCGAGCAGGTTGCGCTCTCTGAGGCCGATGCTGCCGAGCGGACCGACGCTGGTGGAGAAGCCGGCGCCGAAGGTCAGCTCGCCGGTCGACTGCTCCTTCACCTTGACCTTGATGATGGTCTTGTCCGGGCTGTTGCTCGGGACGGTCGTGATGTCCACCGTCTCGAAGAAGCCGAGATTCTTCAGCCGCTGCTCGGTGCGGCGCAGCTTGGCCGTGCTGAACGCGTCGCCTTCCGCCAGGCGGAACTCGCGGCGGATGACCTTGTCCTGCGTGCGCACGTTGCCCGAGATGTCGATGCGCTCGACATAGACCTTCGGCCCTTCCTGGATGTCGTAGGTCAGGTTGAGCACGTGATTCTTGGCGTCGCGGTCGACGCGCGGACGCACATCGACGAAGGCATAGCCCAGGCTGCCGACATGGTCGCTCAGGGCCTGGACGGAATCGTCCACCTTGCTGGCGTCGTACCAGTCGCCCTGCACCGTTGTGATGTCGCTGCGCAAGGATTCGGGGTTGAGGTCCTTGAGCGTGGTCTTGATATCGACCTTGCCGAGCTTGTAGCGCTCGCCCTCCTCCACCGTGAAGGTGATGAAGAACGCCTCCTGGTCCGGCGAGAGCTCGGCGACCGCGGAGAGCACGCGGAAATCGGCATAGCCTTCGGAGAGGTAGAACTTGCGCAGGTTGTCCTTGTCCACCGTCAGGCGGTCGGGGTCGTAGGTGTCGGTCGTGCTCAGGATCCGATAGAACGCGCTTTCCTTGGTCGTGATCTGGTCGCGCAGCGTGCTGTCGGAGAACTGCTTGTTGCCGACGAAGTCGATGCGCTCGACCTGGGTGACGTCGCCTTCGTTGATCTCGAAGACCAGGTTGACGCGGTTCTGGTCGAGCTTGATGACCTTGGGATCGACGGTCGCGGCGAACCGGCCGCTGCGGCGATAGAGATCCAGGATGCGCTTCACGTCGGCCTGCACCCGGGTCTGGGTGTAGACCTGGCGCGGCTTGAGCTGCACCTCCTGATTGAGCTGGTCGTCGTCGATCCGGTCGTTGCCCTCGAAGGCCAGCTTGTTGATGATCGGGTTCTCGACCACGGTCACCACCAGGTTGTCGCCGTCGCGGCGGAAGTTCACGTCGGCGAACAGGCCGGTGGCGAACAGGTTCTTCAGCGCCTTATCGACCTTGCCCGCGTCGAACGGATCGCCGGGATTGATCTCCATGTAGGAGCGGATCGTGTCGGCCTCGATCCGCTGGTTGCCTTCGATGATGACCTGCTGGATCGGCTCGCCGCTGGTGATGGTCTGTGCCGCAGCCTCGCGCCCCATTCCGGACGCAAGCGCGATCCCGAGCCCCAGGAGGGCCAAGAAGACGGCGCGCAGCAACCCCATTCCCCCGACGCTTCTCAAGTGAACAGCGACTTCACGAAATCGACCACTTTCAAATAAACCAAGTCATTCCAAGTGGCAAACAGCATCAGGCTCAGGACCAAGGCGAGCCCGACCTTGAGGCCGAATTCCTGGGCCCGTTCCCCTAACGGTCGTCCCCGGACGGCCTCGATCGCGTAATAGGCAAGGTGCCCGCCGTCGAGCAGCGGGACCGGGAAGAGGTTGATCAGCCCCAGATTGACCGACAGCGCGGCCGCAAAGGCGATGAACGAGATCAAGCCGTATTGCGCCACGTCGCCGGACATCTTGGCGATCCTGAGGACACCGCCCACCTCCTCGCTCGAGCGCTCGCCGGCGACCATCTGCCAGAGCCCTTTCAAGGTTCCGACCGTCGCCTTGTAGACATCCACATTCGCCGAGACGAACGATTCGCCGATCGACAGATGCCGGATCGTGCTCTCGCCGCTGCTGCGCATGCCGAGCCCGACGAAGCTGACATCCTTCCCTTGCGCATCCTTGTCATGGATCTCGCGCGGCTGGAGCTGGACGGTGACGGGCTTGCCGGCGCGGTCGAGCTCCATCGTCAGCATGCTGCCGAGATTGCTCTGGACCGCGTAGGTGATGTCGCTGAAATCGGCGACCGCCTCGCCCTGCACCTTGACGATCTTGTCGCCGGCAAGGATGCCGGCTTCCGAGGCCGGGGAATTGGCGATCACCCCGCCGACCACCGGCGGGATCGCCAGCTTGCCGGCCGTGGCGTAGAGCACGGCGAAGACCAGGATGGCGAAGACGTAGTTCGCGGCGGGCCCGGCGAACACGATCGCCATCCGCTGGCCGACCCGCTTGTGCCGGAACGAGACCGCCCGCTCCTGCGGCGTCAGCGCCCGCGCCGATTCGCCTTCCAGGACGTTGTCCTCCTGGCCGAACATCCGGACATAGCCGCCCAAGGGCAGCCAGCTGAACTTCCAGCGCGTGCCGGTACGGTCGGTCCAGCCGAAGAGCTCCGGGCCGAAGCCGATCGAGAAGACCTCGACCCGCACGCCGCAGGCGCGCGCGATCAGGAAATGGCCCATCTCGTGGATGAAGACGAGGACGGTGAGGAGGACGAGGAACCAGAAACCGTATTGTGGGATTTCTTGCAGAATTTCCATGGCGGCCCAGACAGTTGGCCGGCTTGGTCCCCCGTGCGCCGGCCGGCCCTGTCTAGCACAGGTTTGAGCCGGCCCATAGCCCCGAAAACGGTGTCACCGCAATGTGTTAGAGAGCATCCTTACTTGCGGCGGATGGCCGCAACCCGCGCCTCGGCCGCGCGCCGCGCCGCGGCGTCCGCGGCGATCACGTCGTCGATGCTGGCCGGGCTCGCATTGGGCAGGGATTCGAGCACCGCCTCGACCACCTCGGCGATCTCCATGAAGCCGATTCCATTCGCCAAAAATGCCGCCACCGCGATTTCGTTGGCGGCATTGAGCACGATCGGCGCCCTGCCCCCGGTCTTCAGCGCCTCGCGCGCCAGGCGCAGAGCCGGGAAGCGCACCGGGTCCGGCGCCTCGAAGGTGAGCTGCGCCGCCTTGGCGAAATCGAGCCGCGCCGAGGGTGCCGAGATCCGCTTTGGCCAGCCGAGCGCATAGGCGATCGGCGTGCGCATGTCCGGCGTGCCGAGCTGCGCCAGGACCGAGCCGTCCTGATAGGCGACCATGCTGTGGATCACCGATTGCGGATGGACCAGGATCTCGATCCGCTCCTCGGGCATGCGGAACAGGTGATGCGCCTCGATCAGCTCGAGGCCCTTGTTCATCATGGTCGCGGACTCGACCGAGATCTTGGCGCCCATCGACCAGTTGGGATGCGCCACCGCCTGGGCCGGCGTCGCCGCGCGCATATGCTCGATCGACTTGGTGCGGAAAGGCCCGCCGGATGCGGTCAGGATGATCTTCTCGATCGCGTCGTGCTCGTCGAAATCGAAGACCTGGAAGATCGCGCTGTGCTCGGAATCCACGGGGAGCATCGTCGCGCCGTGCTTGTCGAGCTCCTTCATCATGAGGTCGCCGGCGCAGACCAGAGTCTCCTTGTTGGCAAGGCCGATCATCGCGCCGCGGCGCACCGCGGCCAGCGTCGGCTCCAGCCCCGCCGCGCCGACGATCGCCGACATCACCCAGTCGGAAGGACGCGCCGCCGCTTCGATCACCGCGGCGCGGCCCGCCGCCGCCTCGGTCTTCGTCCCGGCCAGCGCCTCTTTCAGTTTCGGATAGTGCCTGTCGTCGCCGATCGCGGCGTAGCGCGGCTTCAGCTTCAGCGCCTGCTCGATCAGGCGGTCGACATTGCTCTGCGCGGTCAGCGCATCGACCACGTAGTCGTTGGGATAGCGCTCCACGACATCGATCGTGTTGCAGCCGACCGAGCCGGTCGATCCCAGGATGCCGATGCTGCGGGGGCCCTTGGTTTGCGCGCGCGGCGCTTCGCGCCGGAGTTCGGTTACAGCCATGTCAGCACGCTACTCCCCATCCACGCATTGAGCCCGGCGACCGCCGCGGCCACGGCGATCAACCCGTCCACCCGGTCCATGGCTCCGCCATGCCCGGGGATTATATTGCTGGCATCCTTGACGCCAAAGTGCCGTTTGAGGGCCGATTCTGCGAGGTCCCCGGCCTGCTCCACAATCGCCAGCCCGGCGCTGACCGCCGTCAGCGGCAGGACGCTCGGGCGACCGAGAATGCCAGCCACAATCGCGCCCACGATGGCGGCAGAGACCACTGCGCCGCCGAGCCCCGCCCAGGTCTTGTTCGGGCTCACCCGCGGCGCCAGCTTCGGCCCGCCGATGCTGCGCCCGGCGATGTAGGCGCCGGTATCCGCCGCGATCACCAGAGCGACGATCCAGAAGATTTGCTGCAAACCGACGGCCGGATCGGCGCGCAGCGCGATGATCGCATGGCTCGGGATGAGCACGTAGAACACGCCGAGCCCGAACCAAAGAGCCGCCATTCGGAAATGCGGCCCGGCGCCGAGCGTTACCGCGATCGCCGCGGCGACGATGAAGACACCGCCGGAAAGCGGAACCAACAAAGGCGGTAGCTGGTCGCGGAACGCGAAGGCCGCCAGCGACAGAACGACCAGCGCCACCGCCGGTACCGTGACCGACCAGCTTGCGCCACCTGCCGGCCGGCTGCGCGCGGCGATCCCGCACCATTCCCAGATCATCACCCCGCCGAACAGGATCACGAGCAGGTCCCAGACCGGGTGTCCGAGATAGACCGCG
>DASZYM010000554.1:0-3116 GCA_035545355.1 Dongiaceae bacterium | reverse complement strand
TAGTTCTCCACATCGGTGGTGATGGTCATCTGCCCGCCCGGCTGGATCCCCTGCACCAGCACCGGCTGCAGATTGGCCCGCGCCGTGTAGATCGCCGCGGTATACCCCGCCGGGCCGGAGCCGATGATCAGCGCCTTGGTCCTGATTTCCGCCATTTGGATGATTCCTGCGAGTCGGCCGGGTTCGATGGTCCGATTAACATAAGGATGGGGGCGGGCCGACTCAAGTTGAGCCGGATGATCGAGCGCACAGATCCGCCCTTTCCGGGGCGAAAGCGTGGCAATCTATTGTTGCATTCACCTCGATAATTTCATCTTCTGCGTCCAAAGCTCTTGATATCCTTGCTCTGTCCAATTTCGCGCGGAGTCTTCATGGCCGTTTTCCACAAGTCCCTCCTCCTCGGCACCGCCCTGCTGCTCGCTGCAGGCGCCGCGGCCCGGGCGGACGATGACGATGCCCTCAGCAAGCTGCCCGCCCGGCTGGCCGCCCAGATCAGACCCGGCATAGCGGTCGAGCAGGCGGTCGCCCAGGCCCTGGCGCCGATCCGGCAATTCGACGTCGACGGGGACGGGCTCGATGCATCGGACATCGACACCGCCGAAGCGAGCGAGCTGGCCAATCAGCGCGCAAATGCCGTTTCCCGCTATCTCAGGTTCGACCTCGACGGGAACCTCTCGGTCACCGAGGCGGAGATGCGAACCGGATTGCAGCGGCAATACGGTCGTATGGGCATGACCGATAATGGCCAGCAACAGGCCCAGATCGACACGGAGGTACAGCGGGCGTTCGCGCTGGACAAGGACGGCGATCATGCCTTGTCGATCCAGGAGATGACCGTCGTCGACCCCGCTTTCGACCAGCAGCAGAAGATGGTGTACGAGCCGCTGCGCCAACTCCTGCTCAACGATCCGAACGGCGACGGCCGGGTGACGCCGGCGGAGCTGGAGGGCATCGTGCGCGCCGCCTTCAGCGAGGTCGACCGCAGCGGCGACGGCATGATCGATCAGGCGGAATATGCCGCCTTCAGAGGGCAGTTGCAGCAGGCCGCGGCGGCGCTGCGTTTCGCGGACTGCAAGCTCCCGAAAGCCGGCGACGGCGAGCAGGTCAGCGTGATCGGCCTGTATTACGCCAACGCGCAGCCGACCGTGACCGTCACCGGACAGGACGATACGACCTTCCTGGCGCGCATCGTCGTCGAGCCGGGCGACACGCCGCTCTATGTGGTGCTGACCTCATATCTCGGCATGGTCTGGAAGTTCGAGGGCCAGGTCGACCGGCTGAAGCATGTCGTGGTGATGCCGGTCGAAGGACGCGGCACGGACGGCAAGAAGGAATCCTGGGCCGGCGCCGGCGTCCTGGGCCTGCCCAAGGAGCTTGTCACCTTCACCAAGGCCGGTGCTTGCGGCAAGGCTGCCTACGACCCCGCCTCGCCGGATGCGCAGGCGATGAAGCGGCAGGTCGCCAGATTGACGGGCGCGCCGGCCGTGAACCTGATCGGCGCCTATTCCCCGCAAGGCTTCTCGATTCCGAGCGGCCAGGCGATCGCGCCGCAGAAGGACCATGACATCGTGATCGTCGGCGGCAGCGCCTATGTGATGACCGAGGGCGAGCAACCGAAACTGCTGACGGAAGGCCTGACGCTGAAGGCGCAGGAAGACCAGATGTCGAAGTCCGGCGGCATCGTCGAGGTCAAGCCGGAGGACGTGATCGCGCCCGGCAAGGTCGAGACCTATCAGGTCATCCCCAGCCAGGACGGCCTGCGCTACATGGTCGAACAAGGCATCCTGGAGCGGACCGATCGCGGCTATCGGCTGCTGAAGCCGCTGCCGCGATGGCCGGCCGGGATCAGCGGCGCAAACGCCGTCACGTTTCTCATGCCGAAGGGCATGCCGATGCCGGCCGGAAGTCTCGGACATTCACGCGTGATCGTGGAGCCCTGAAGCCGGCGCGCGATCACGCCGTTTTCAGGCGGATATGCACCGTGGTGCCGTGGTCGAGATGGCTGGTGATCCGCAGCCGCGCATCCTGCCCTTCGAGCAGCGAGCGGGTGATCGCCAGGCCGAGCCCGGCGCCGCCCTTCTCCTTGGTCAGGCTGTTATCGACCTGGAAGAAGGGCTCGGTGACGCGGTCCAGGCAATCGCTGGGAATGCCGATGCCGCGATCGGCGATCATGATCTCGACATCGCCCTCTTCGACATCGGCCGCGACCAGCACCTGCGGCGCGCCGTCGGAGAACTTGATCGCATTGTCGATGACGTTGAGCAGGCACTTGGTCAAGGCGGCGCGGTCCGCCACGACATCAGGCAGATGCGACGCCACCTCGACGATCGGGACGATGCCGGCATCGGCGAATTGCTGCTGGCGCATCGCCAGCGCGGAATCCAGCACCGGCTCCACCGCGACCCGATCCTTTTCGATGATATAGGCGCCGGATTGCAGCCGCGTCATCTCCAGCGCCTGGTTGACGATGTGCAGCAGGTCGTTGGCGTTCTCGTGGGTGATCTTCAGATAGTCGAAATCCTCCGGCCCCAATTTGCCGTCGAGCCGCGCCAGCAGCAGCGAGGTGAAGCCGATGATCGCGTTCAGCGGCGTCCTGAGCTCGTGGCCCATGTTGCGCAGCAGATCGTGCTTGCCGCGGGCGAGCTCCTGGCTCTCCATCTTGATCATGCGGAAAGCCTGCTCGCTTTCCGTCAGCAGGCGCTCGGCCGCCTGGCGCGCCTCGCGCTCGCGCGCAAGCGCCGCGCTGAGCTCGTCGAGCGGCGGCAGGGTCGGGATGATGGCGGCGACGGACTGGATCATCGAGGGGACCGACAGCCTTCCTGAACAGCCCGGTTTTGCAATGCTGTGAGTCTCGAAGAACCGATCTTACGGGCGTTTTCCGCCGCTCGATAGAGACCGGGCTCACAAGATCATCAGGCGCGTTTGCGAAAGGAAATTTCTCGTAATATAATTACGCGAGATAGTGCTTCGCCGTAGGAAGATTTCATGCGCCGCGCCAAGCTCGACAAGATCGACCTCCGAATCCTGGCCGACCTGCAGGCCGATGGGCGCATGACCAATGTGGATCTCGCCGCCCGCGCCGGCATCTCCGCCCCGCCCTGCCTGCGCCGGGTGCG
>DASZYM010000553.1:0-12564 GCA_035545355.1 Dongiaceae bacterium | reverse complement strand
TAGTTCTCCACATCGGTGGTGATGGTCATCTGCCCGCCCGGCTGGATCCCCTGCACCAGCACCGGCTGCAGATTGGCCCGCGCCGTGTAGATCGCCGCGGTATACCCCGCCGGGCCGGAGCCGATGATCAGCGCCTTGGTCTTCATCTCTTGGGCCAATCGCCGTAAACCGTCAGGCCACCATCGAGATCGGCTGTGGCCGCGGCAGGCCGGGAATCTCCAGCTTCTCGAGGCGCTCCCATACGGAGGTCGCGATCGGGAGACCGCATTCCAGCGCCTGTTGTCGCGCGCGCTCCTCGCGCTGTCCGGGCAGGGTGATCGCATTGGAATCGGTCATCGCCGCGCGCAGCTCGTCGTCAAGCCGATCGATCGAATCTTCGAAGGCCTGGCGCGAGATGAAGATCGCGGGGTCGAAGACGATGGCGAGATGTCCGACACCGCCGTCGCGCCCGGCATGCGCATTGCTCGATGCGCCGAACGGCGATCCGGTCATGATCCCGGCCAAGATCTCGATCATCGTCGCCAAGGCGAATCCTTTATGGCCGCCCATGGGTTCCAATAGCTGGGCGGCAACCGCGTCGGCAGCATCCGTGGTCGGCTGGCCGTCGACGCCGCGCGCCCAACCGAGCGGGATCGGCTGACCCAGTCGGGCGGCGATCCTGATGCGGCCGAACGCGACTTGGCTCAGGGCGACATCCGCGCAGATCGCGGGGCGCTGCGGCCCGCCGGGCGCGACGAAGGCGATCGGATTGTTGCCGACAATGGCACGGACCGCGCCCGGACCGACGAGATTGGCCGAGGCGTTGGTGGTGATGATGCCGGCCATCCCGGCGCTGGCGACCCGGCGCGCGTAGATCCAGGCCGCGCCGAAATGATGGCTGTCCTTCACGCCGCCGATCGCGATCCCGCGGGTCTTGGCGAGGTCGCAGAGCTCGTCAACCAGCTCGCGCATCGGCGCATAGCCGTAGCCGCCATCCGCGTCGTAAAGCAGCGCGCTGGTGCCGCGCCCCGTCACCGATATCTCCGGATTCGGATTCACGGCCCCGGCCTGCAGGCTCTCGCAGTATTGCGGGAGGCGGACGATGCCATGGGTCGCGATGCCGGCAGCCTGGCCCTCGGCGACGCCCCAGGCGACGGCATCGGCCTGGTCGGCGGACGATCCGGCACGGACCAGCACGGTCGAGGCCCAGCGCTCGCACTCCTTCCAGTCGAGCCGGATTTCATCCTTGGTTTCGCCCACTATTCATTCCTTTCGGGGTTCGATGGACACTTCAGGCGCGCGGTGCCGCGCCAGACGGCGCGCATCAGCTCGCGGGCGGATGCGGCGCCGATATTCGGGGTTTCCAGGAGCTGGAGCGCGGCATCGACATCCGCGGCCGAAAGCCCCACGCTTTCCAGGACCTCGCGCGCTTTCGCGCGAAGATCGGCCCATGCGAACGGCCTCTCGGGGCAGCCGATCGGCGGCACGACGGTGCGGCGGGCGACGCCGCGATCGGAGTCGACGGTGACCCGCGCGATGCGGGTCGTGCCGTGGCCGTTATTGCGCTTGTCGAGCTCGGCCGTCCCGATCAGATCGACACGCTTGCGCAGCGCCGCCACCGCGTCGGGCTTGGCGGCCAGGGAGTGCAAGGTCGCGAAATCGACCCGGCCGGTCGCCAGTTGCAGGGCCGCGACGAGCTGGCAATTCACGTCGTCCATCGCACTGTTATCGACGATGTGGGCCTTTTCGAGCGGGAGCTCGATCAGCACCGACCGGATCGATCCGGCGGGAACGCCGTGCAGCTCGTCGGCCAGCAGGCCGTCGATCGCTTCGCAGACCGCCTGAATCGGCATGCCCGCGGGATAGCGCTTGGTCGTCGATTCACGGAGCGCCAGGCCCGGGCGGCTCAGCCGGTCGGCGATCCGCTCCGGCGCGCTGTCGCCGCTGAAGATCGAGAAGAAGCTGGGATTGCCCGCAAACGGGTCGGGCACGCCGGTGAAGCCCAGCGCCGCGAGCTCGGCGCAGAAGACCGCCGAACGCGCCGGCAATCCGCCGAAGACCACCGATTTCTCGATATGGTCGACGTCGCGCAGCCAGGTCGTCGAACCTCCGGCGTGCTGGACGGCATAGGAGAACGCGGCGGCCGCCTCGTCCGGGCTCGGCCGCTGCAGCCGCACGACCGCGGCAAGAGCACCGAACAATCCCCCGATATGGTGGGTGCTGATCTTGGCGGTGCGCAGCTTTTCGGGATCGGACCAGGTCGCAAGGTTGATCGCGACCGCCACGTCGTATCCGACGACGATCGCGTCGAGGGTCTCGATCACCGAGCGGTCGTGCTGCTCCGCGGCCGCGAGCGCGGCGGGAACGATGGCGCAGCCGGGGTGAAGGCGCGCGTTCTCATGACTGTCGTCCGTCTCGTCGGCATGGGCCAGCATGCCGCCGCAGAACGCGGCATCGGCGGCGCTCACCGTCCTGCCCAACGCCAGCTCGGTCGCCCCGCTCCCGGATTGTAACGCGGGACGCGATGCGGCGAAGCGGCCGGCGGCGGCGCCGGGCAGCAGCACGCGGCCGCTGCACATCGCCACCAAAGTGTCCGCGAGGGCGATCCGGGCCCGGTCGCGCGCCGCCGCGTCCACCGGCGCATCCAGCGCAAACCCGGTCAGGGCGTCGAGCACCGCATCGGCCGCGCGCGCCTCGGCGTGCATCGGAAGCGCCGCCGTCATTCTTCCGCCATCGCGAAGAGGTCGTGGACGGCGCGAATGTTCCCCTGCCGGTCGAGGTACCGTCCCCAGTCGATCAGCGCGTCGATCTGGCTCGCCGAGCACAGGCCGGCCAGCACGCCGTGCGCCTTTGCCTGGAGATCGTCCCAGCCCATGGGATTCAGCCGCGATCCCTTGGCGGCATCGACCTTGTGAACGTGCTCCGCGCCGTTCTTCAGCGTCACCTTCAGATGCGCGCGCCGCGTGAAGCCTTTTTCGTTGGCCGGCGGGTCGAGGTCCTTGTCATGGACCAGCCGCACGCGCTCCATGACCGACCGTACTTCGCGCGACTGGAGGCGCGCGTAGTCGTGCGACGACGCGAAGGTCAGGCGCCCGTCGAGCAGGATCGCCGAGAGGATGTATTGCACGTTGACGTCGGGCATCGGCCGGTTATCGACGATCCAGCTCTTGGTCGCCGGCAGCCGGCACTCGATCTCGGCCACGTCGTCCGGGCGGATTCCGCCCTGGGCCAGCAGCTCCTCCATGGCCTGCGCCGCGGCCTGGATCGGAAAGCCGACGGGATAGCGCTTCATGTCGGTGGTCAGGAGATGCGACCGGCCCGTCACCTCGGTCATGAGCCGGGTGCGGTCGCCGCCCTCGGTATAGGAATCGAAGAAGCTGGGCTTGTTGTCGAGCACATCGGAGACGCCGGTGAAACCGGCGCGCACGAGCTCGACGGACAGCACGCCGTTATGCGCCTGCATCCCGCCGATCGCATAGGCCTTCTCGACATGCTCGCGGTCGCGGATCAGCGTGCCGACGCCGGAGCATTGCTGGACCGAATAGGAAAGCACGGTCGCGACATCGGGCGCCGCGAGCTTCGCGGCGCAAGCGGCGGCGGCCGTCGCGCCGAACAACTGACCCACGCCGTGAGTGCTGCGGATCGATTCGCGCAGGCGCGGCCCGGTCGGCCATATCGCGAGCACCATGCCGATCGCCACGTTGTAGCCGAGGGCGACCGCGCGCAGCAGCGTGTTGCCGTCGATATCGTCGGCCTCGCCGACCGCCAGCGCCGCCGGGACGATCGAGGCGCCGGGGTGGATCCGCGCGAAGTCGTTGGCATCGTCGGTCTCGTCGGCATGGGCCGCCATGCCGTTCGCCAGCGCCGCGAGCTCGGTCGACGAACGCTCGCGCGTGCCGGCGATGCTGGCGCCGCCGCGCGCCGACCGGGCGAGCACGAAGGCGCGCCCGACGCGACCAGGCTTGAGATGGCTGCCGCTCAGCATCGCGATCATCGCGTCGACGATCCGCTTCTTCGCCTCGTCCGCGACATCGGGCTCGAGCGGACGCGCGGCCGATTGGGCGATGTAGTCGCTCAGTTCATGGGTCAGTGCCGACACTTCAGGCATTCTCCTCGGATCGCTGGCGTGGGGATGGGCGCCGGACGGCGCTCCGGCGGTGACCGGTGCGCGGGTCAGAACGGCCACCATGCGGGTTCGGGAAGCGGGACACCGAGAAACTTCGAGAAGGCGATGACGCCGGCCGTTGCCAGCGCCGCACCGATCACCGCCACCAGGTAGGATTTGCGCGCCTCGATCTTCAGGACGGTGAGGATGAACAAAGCCGTGGCGGCGACCAGGCCGACCAGCCAGGTCGCGAGCGCGAAGCCGAAGATCCAGCCCCAGGCGCGCGCGATGTCGAGCGGCCGGGTAGTGGTCTTCTCCACCTTCTCCTCGAGCTCGCCCAGCGCCTCGAGATCTTCCATCTCCGCTTCGATGGTCTCTTCGAGATGGGACTTCGGGCTCGGGGGCCGGACCGCCGCGGCGCCCGAGAGCTTGCGGTTGAGGTCGATGGCGAGATTCACCAGCGACAGCAAGGTGGCCAGGAGGCCGATGCAGAGCGGGAAGGTGCGCGCGAGCGACGGATAGTCCAGCGCGACATAGCTCGCATAGCCGAAGATCGCGACGAACACGACGTCGCCGACGAGCTTCCGGTTTTCGACCGGGAAACCAGGGGTCCCCGGCCGCGCATTCCCCTCTAGTCCCACGCTCGTCACGGGCGGCTTCTCCTCCAACGGGCTACTGAGCCGCTGCGGCACGGCGCAGCCGGCGCTGCTCGCGGAAGATCGAGCCGAACAGCGTGAGCACCAGGACGGCGGCGATGGCGAGGACGCCCGGACGCAGCAGCCATTCGCTGCCATAGCGCTCCGAGGCCACGATGAGATACCGCTCGGCGGCATTGGCCAGCACGAAGCCGATCAGGAGCGGCGGCCGCGGCCAGCCCATCCGCTTCATGATCCAGCCGATGACGCCGAACAGCAGCAGCAGGATCAGGTCGCCCCATTGCCGCGTCGTGTCATAGGCCGCGGTGAAAACGATCACCAGCACGAACGGCATCAGGGTCTCGCCCGAGATCAGCGACAGCCGCGACATGAGGCCGGAGAGGCTGAAGCAGGCCGCGGTCGCCAGGACGTTGGCCAGCACCAGGGTCCAGGCGATGACCAGCGTGAGATTGAGGTTGGCGTTCGGATCGAGCATCGACGGCCCGACCTGCACGCCGAGGATCGTCAGCGCGCCGAGGAAGATCGCCATCGAGCCGCTGCCCGGGATGCCGAACAGCAGCGTCGGCACGAGATTGCCCGCCTCGGATGCGTTTGCCGAGGATTCCGGCGCGATGACGCCGCGGATGTCGCCGGTGCCGAAGGTCTCGGTGCCGCCTTTGACGGTCTGCTTCGCCATCCCGTAGGACAGCCAGTCGGCGACCGGGCCGCCGATTCCCGGGATCATCGTGCAGAAGGTCCCCAGGATGGCGCAGCGAAGGACGAGATATTTGTTGTGGATCACGTCCTTGATGCCCTGCCAGCGGCTGCCGGTCAGCGCGCGGCTGCGGGAGACGGCGCGATGGCCGGCCAGCAGATCGACGATTTCCGGCAGCGCGAAGATGCCCATCGCGAAGATCGGCAGCGGCACGCCGTTCATCAGATAGAGCCAGTCGAAGGTGTAGCGGTAGACCGGAGCGCCGGGCGCGCCGCCGACCGCTCCGAGCACCAGGCCAAGCACACCCATCAGCGTGCCCACCAGCGCCGAGCCGCGCACCAGCAGGCCGATCATCGCCAGGCCGAGCAGGGTCATCATGAACAGCTCGGGCGTCGCGAGCGCCAGGACGATCGGGCGAGCGATCGGCAGAAGCGCAACCAGGGTCACGGCGCCGAAGATCCCGCCCAGCATCGACGAGAAGAAGGCGGCGCCGAGCGCGCGCCCGGCCTCGCCGCGCTGCGCCATCGGATAGCCGTCGACGATCGTGGGGATCGAGCCGGCGGTCCCCGGAACGCCGACCAGGATCGCGGTGAACGAGGCCGAGCTGTTGGTGACCGCGCCCATGCCGAGCAACAAGGCGATGGCCTGCTCCGGGCTCCTGCCGTAGATGAACGGCAGGAGGATCGACATGCCGACCGTGCCGCCCAGTCCCGGCATGATCCCGATCATGAGCCCGATCCCCACACCCAGCACGAGCATGATGAAGTTGTCGGGCATGAACAGCACGCTCAGTGCCGAGGCGGCCACGTGAAGCATGACTCAACCTTTCATCCGCCGGAGCAGCGCCGTCGCGCGCGAGGTCAGAACGTCGCCTGGAAGTCCCGCGACAGCCAGTCCTTGAGATAGGCGATCGTCTGCGGCGAGATGTTGTTCACCGCGGCGACCGCGTCATCCAGCTGCTTGCCGAGGAACACCTCGTAGGGACCGAACTGATCGGTCCTTGCCTTCTGGAACTCGGCATCGGCCACCATCTTGGCGAAGCCCGCATCCATCGCCGCCTTCGCCTCGTCCGGGCAATCGTTCCGCATCCAGATCGCCTTGTTCAGGATGAAGCGCAGCGGCATCAGGCCCTGATACGCGTCCCAATCGGGTCCGGAGGGATCCTTGCCGTGGATGGTCTTGTATGCCTCGGCGACGGTCGGCAGGTCGGGCAGCAGCGGATCGCGCACCAGCTTGTTGCCCTCGCCCAGGAAGCCGAAGGAGAACAGCGGAAGGATATCGCCGTTGGCGACCTGCGGCTTGAGCTCGTCGAGATAGGTGTTCGAGCTGTCATAGTGGATGTCGAGCTCGCCCTGCATCAGTGCGGTGCGCTCGGCATTCTGACCGTCATAGCCCATGACGAACTTGACGCCGACGTCGAGCATCTTCAGCGCGAGGATCGCGGTCGTGTCGCCGCTGACGGCCGATTCGCCGCCATAGACCAGGCCCGGATTCTTGGCGAGATCGGCGATCGACTTAACCTTCGATTTGCCGCTGGTATAGACGACGCCGCCGAGCGGGAAGCCGGCCACCGGATGCCAGGTCTTGAAATCGTAGTTCACGCCCTGCTGCCCGAGCAGCCAGGGGAGCTGCGTCGAGGCGCTCGAGATGAAGATGGCGAGGCCGTCGGCGGGCCGGGCCGCGAAAGTGTTGCCGCCGATGATCGTATTCTTGGCGTTGAACACCTGGACGGTCGGATTGCCGTCGACCTCCTTGGAGACCCAGGGCGCGAGGAACCGCGCGGCCAGGTCCGATCCGCCGCCATTCTTCGACGGGCAGTCGAACCTGATCTGCTTTCCGGCATAGAACGGCGTCGCACTCAGCGCCGGTCCGACCTTGAAGGCGCCCAGACTCGAAACGCCCACCGCTCCCGCAGCAACTCCCCGCAGCAGGGACCGCCGCGTCAGGATCCGTTCTCCCGAGATCATCTTCATGTCCTCCCATGTCAGATTGTTATGTTCTTGTTGTCGAGCAGTCGGGGCTACATGGCCTCGACCTTGATGTCGCCGATCTTCAATCCGCGCGATTTGAACGATTCTCGCAGGAAGTCGCCGATCATGGCCGGCGTGATCGCACAGGCGCCGCCATCCTCGATCGAGCAGACCCCTGTGACGCTCGCCCGATAGGTGACGGTGAGATCGCGGCTGGTGGCGTCGAACGCGGTCAGCGCGACTTCGCCGCCGCCCGGCTCGACCATGCCGTGGATCAGGCGAACGACTTCCTCGACTTTCGCATCAGCGGCCATTTCGGCTCCTTCCTTCAACGCCGGAGCGGGCTCCCCACCCGCCCGACGCACCTCACGCCGGCTTGGCTGTGATCTTCTCCGTCCAGGGCATGCAGCGGGTCGGCATCAGGAGGTCCTTGGCCCGGACCGACCCGACCACGACGATGTGGTAGTTCTCCGCGCGCTCGAGCACCGGCAGCGTCATGCGGCGCGCCTCGGTGTCCGAGAGCTGGAAGAGCCACTCCCATTCGGGCTTTATCTTGCCCGAGTCATGCAGCGTCCGGAGCGGCGCGATCAGCCGGGCGATCGGCTCCTGGGCCTGCTGGAACATGTAGTTTGCCAGAGCGCGCTTCGAGAACCCGCCTTCCTTGAGCGGCACGGCGTGCGGCGGCGCCAGGAACAACAGTCGCCCGAGCGTCGAGACGTTGACCTCTCCGCCTCGGACATTGGAGAAGTAGCCGCCGTGATTGTTGCCGCCGCTGAAGGAGGCGATCGATTCGGCGAGACGCTGGGCGCTCTCATGGCCGCCCTGAATGGCGATGTCCCATTCGCCGTTGGTGAAGAAGGCGGTGACCGTATTGTCGTCGGGCAGGAAGCCCTTGGATACGTGGAACGGCTCCCACGGGGATTCCTCCTCGTTCTCGGCCACGACGACAATGTTCTTTCGCGTCGTGCCGATCGTGTCCATGTCCATGATCCCGGGATACCAGGCGCCGAGATTCTTGAGACAGAAGACGATCGCCCGGCCGATCCGGAGATTGACCTTGTTCTGCCTGCCCGGCCCGACGCAGCCGCGGCCGCCGTTGATGCCGAGCTCGCGGGCGATCGGGCCGTTGACCACCACCAGCGGTGCATGGGCGCTGGTCGACATCAGCGACTGGCGCGTCATCGGCCCCATTTTCGAGAGGGCGCGCAAGGCCGCCATCACCACCGGCATTTCGGCCGGCAGGCACCCGGCCATCGCCGCGTTGACCGCGACCTTCGCGACCGTCGCCTCGCCGTTGCCCGGCGGGAGATAGCAGACGACGTCGTCCGGCTCGCCATCGACGGCTTCCAGCAGCGCGTCCACCCGCCGCTGCGTCGGCGGCCAGATCGGGTAACCGTCGGACCAGTCCCGCTCGAGAAAATCCTGGTTGAAGCGCTCCAGTGCCGATTCCTCGCCGGCCGCCTGAAAGGCGAGCGTCGCAGGCCGCGCATTTCCCGCTTCCTGTCCCGCATCGGGAGCGCCGCCCTCATCGTCATCGACGAGAAGGTGCCTGATGACCTCGTCGATCACCGGCTTCACCTGCGCGGCGGCCTTGTCGGGCTCCAGGTGATTGAACACCCTCGGCACCACGACATAGGGCACGCTCGGCAGCGAGAAGGCCCGCGCGCTCGCCTCGACCACGTCTTCGTATCCGGCCGAAGCGATGATCACCGTCGGAACGCCCTTGCGCTCGAGCTGGATGCTGTCATGGGCGGTCCATGACGCGCAGCCGCCGCAATCGGCGGTGCAGGCAATGACCACGTCGCATTCCGCGGCGACCTGCTCCAGCAGCGCGGGCGCGCAAGGGATCGAGCCGCTGTAGAAGCGGGTCTTCAGGCCTTTGTGCCGTTCCGTGAGGATTTCGCCGGCGGTTCGAAGCGCGACATCCCCGTTGGCCTTCCCGTTCCACAACAGGCCGACCGTGAGCGTGTCGAGCGCGACCGGGCGGGTCGCGAGCGGATAGCCGGCTCCCCCATACTTGGTCGCCGTCGGGCTGAGGACGGTCAGCGTTTCGCCCGGCAATACATTGACATCTATGGACAAAACTCGCTCCCAGACTTTTCTCTACGGTCGTGTACAGCCGTACTCGGTTGTATGCATAGCTAACAGATTGCCCGCTGTAAGGCAATAAGCCTCTCGGCTTTGCCGTGGCGAAAGGCCGTCGCAAGCCGAAAGTGAAACGACGGGAAAGGTGCACAACCGGCGCCGCGGGCGTGCGTGCGCCAAGCGGCATTCCGGTCAATTGTCGTCCGGTGGATCGGAAATGCGGATGATGGATGTCTCTCGGGAAGAGAGGCGAATGCGCCGCCGTGCTAGGCGTCGGCGCCGAGGAACTGCCGACCCCACAGGGCGTAGTCCTGGGCCGCGGTGAGTCGGCTCATCGTCTGGGCATCGGCAATGCCGTCGAGCTTGCCGGCCGGCACCCCGTCCTTCAGAGCCTTCATCGTCTGATAGACGGCGTGCATGGCCGCCGGAAAAGTCTGGTTTCCTTGAAGGCAGACCCGCACGCCCTTTGCCGTCAGGTATTCGCGACTGGGATTTGGCGCAGGCAAGCTGCCCAGAATCAGCGGCAGCCGTGTCGCCGAGGCGATGGCCTCGACATGCTCGACCGATTTGACCCCGGACAGGAACAGCGCGTCGATGCCGGTCTCGGTATAGGCCTTGGTCCGCATGATCGCTTCCTCGAGATTGACCGCCGCCGCGCTCGTGCGGCCGACAACGACCAGATTTTTGTCGCGGCGGCCGGCAATTGCGGCGCGCATCTTGCCGATCCCTTCGTCCAGCGGAATGAGTTGCACGCCGTCCGAACCGCCGAACGGCCTCGGCAGCAACGTGTCTTCGATCGTCAGCGCCGCAGCGCCCGCGCTTTCAAGCTCGGCAATGGTGCGCATCACATTGAATGCATTGCCATAACCGTGATCCGCATCCACCAGCAGAGGGAGCGTGGCGACGCGGCAGATCCGTCGCACCTGCTCCGCCAATTCCGTCAGCGTCAGCACGGCGATGTCGGGCGCCCCCAGGACAGCCATCGAAGCGACAGACCCTGCCAGCATCATCGCCTCGTATCCGAGATCCCCGGCGATGCGGGCCGAGACCGGATCGAAGACCGATGCGGGATAGACGCAAGTGCTGCCGGCCAGAATGGCCCGAAATCGACGACGCAGTTCGGCAGGCTCCATGATCGTGTCCTGGGCTGTTCGATGTTGTTTCGGAAAGCGTAACGGTGCCGCATCTTACAGCCGAGCTGCGTTTCGCTGTCCATAGTCTCGTCGAGGCTCCACAGCCGTCGGACCGGCATGCTATTGTCGATGCCGAATGGTGCCGGCGACACGAGCCGGCGCGTTGGAATCGATGGAGCAATGAATGGTTGAATCCTCGAGACGACGAGGCCCGGGAACCTCGAGGCCGCGCCTGGTCGCGCTCGACAACCACACGCCATCCGCCGGCGGCGAGGATGACAAGCGGCAGGCCCAGCCTGCGGTCCGCGATCTCAGCGCGGAGGCCTATACCCGGCTGCGCGAGGCGATCCGCGACGGCGCGCTTGTGCCGGGCACCCGGATCATCGAGGCCGAGCTCAGCGACTATCTCAAGATGTCGCGGACGCCGGTGCGCGAGGCGATCTATCGGCTGGAGGCGGACGGCCTGTTGAATCACGAGCCGCGGGTCGGGCTCAGCGTCACGCGCCTGGACCATCCGATGATGATGGAGCTCTACACCCTGCGCGAGACCCTGGAAGGGACGGCGGCGCGGCTGGCCGCGCAGCACGCCTCGGACGCCGAGATCGAAGCGCTGCGCGACATGATCTCGATGGAACCCTCGCTGTCGGGCAACAGCCGCGCGCTTCAACAGCTCAACCGCCGCATTCACAGGTTGATCAGCCTCGCCGCGCATAATCGATACCTGGTGAGGACGCTGGACATCGTGGCGACGACGCTGTCGCTCCTTCCGACCGCCCTGGCGGATGCCGATCGCGCGCGGACGGTGCACAGCGAGCATGTCGCTGTCCTCGAAGCGATCCGGAACCGCAACCCGGAAGCCGCCGAGCGCGCCGCCCGCGAGCACATCGATTCATCGCGGAAGCATCGCCTCACGCAGTTCGTCCAGAAGGAAAGCTAGGACTTGTAAAGCGTGGCGTAGCCGTCGCGCAGGGCGTTCTTCTGCACCTTGCCCATGGCGTTGCGGGGAAGCTCTTTGACGGTGACGACGCGCTTGGGGACCTTGAAGCCGGCGAGCCGCTGCTTCAAAGACGCTTGCACCGCCGCCTGATCGATCTCCGTCCCGGTCTTCATGACGACCATCGCCGTCACGGCTTCGCCGAGATCGGGATGCGGCAGGCCGACGACGGCGCTTTCGACGACGCCGGGCAAGGCATCGATCTCGACCTCCACCTCCTTCGGATAGACGTTGAAGCCGCCGCTGATGATCAGGTCCTTGCCCCGGCCGACGATCTGGACATAGCCGTCGGCATCGCGGGTCCCGAGATCGCCGGTGATGAAGAACCCGTCGGCGCGGAACTCGGCCTTGGTCTTCTCGGGATTGCGCCAATAGCCCTTGCAGACGTTCGGGCCCTTCACCTCGATCATTCCGGTCTCGCCGTCCTCGAGCATGCGGCCATCCTTGGGGTCGACGATGCGGAGCGCGACGCCGGGGAGCGGCAGGCCGACCGTCCCCGGAATCCGCGGCCCGTCATACGGATTGGACGTGTTCATGTTGGTCTCGGTCATGCCGTAGCGCTCGAGGATCGCGTGGCCGGTCCGCGCCTGCCAGGCCCGGTGGGTTTCCGCCAGCAGCGGCGCCGAACCGGAGATGAAGACGCGAACACGGCGCGCGCTCTCCCGGGTCAGTCCGGGATGGCCCAGCAGCCTGGTATAGAAAGTCGGGACTCCCATCAGGACGGAGGCGCGCGGCAGCAGCCGCACGATCTCGTCGACATCGAATCTCGGCAGGAACAGCATCGCGGCGCCGGCAACCAGCGTCACGTTGGTCGCGACGAAGAGGCCGTGGGTGTGGAAGATCGGCAAAGCGTGCAGCAGCACGTCCTCGCGCGAGAACTTCCAAATCTCGGCGAGCGCGGCGGCATTGGACAGCAGATTGTCGTGCGAGAGCATCGCGCCCTTGGAA